>JBBRWF010000083.1:0-11735 GCA_038249405.1 Anaerolineales bacterium | reverse complement strand
GTTCTGCGGGCACTTCCATCTGTTGTGTAAGTCCAAAAAACAACAGCATCAGTAGAATTCCACCCACCGAATAGCCCATCAGTACCACACGATAAGCGGCTCCGGCGCTCAGGCCCTGGCTTTGTAGGATCTGCGCCAGCCAGCCGCCGCTGAGTGCCCCGGTGGCGGTGGCAAATGACCCCACCAGGTTGTACCAGGCAAAGACCTGTGTGCGTTTTTCATTGGTGATGATCTGGGTTAGCCCGGCCTGCTCCACAGCCAGGAAAGGGCCAATTTCATTACCGCTGGGGCTGATGACACCGATGATGGCTGCTGCGATCAGAATGACCAGGTTATTGGTCATCACAAAAACCAGCCCCGCGCCTGCCATTAGCAGTGCACCGATCAACAGGGTGCGCTTGCGCCCAAACCGGTCTGCGGAAGTCGTTAACCACAGCGAGATACCGGCGTCTCCCAGCAATGTGAACGTAAATAGCAGTCCAATTTCAGCTTCGCTCAGCCCCACATCTGCCAGGTAAAGTGCCAGGATGACCGAGACAAAGCCGTAACAAAAAAGGCGCAGAATGCGCGTGGTGAAAAGGATCGTGATGTTGCGCTGCGCCGGATTGGTCATGTTACCTCGCCTGCTGTTTGGCTGCGTCCAGGCGGCACCAGGCATACAGCGCGTCATAGACTTCAAACTGGTGCTCAATGTTTTCCAGGTCTTCGGGGAAGCGCAGGCTGTACCCGCTGGCGATGGCTTCCAGTCCGTGCGCGATCGGGTCGCTGTCAATATCCTCGCTCACATCCGCGGCGTGCACAATTTTCGCTAGCCGCAGCAGACCGGGTTCTTTAAGTCCATATTTTAGGATGATTGACTCAAAAGAGCAGCGGTTTTCATGGTGACCAAGTTCCACACCTGGTGCATCGAACGGGATTGCGCCGCTTTCTTTGGCAAACTGTTCAATCTGATTGGATGGTACAAATAGAAATTCAGCCTGGCTGTCGATAAAGCGCGTGATCAGCCAGGGGCAGGCGACACGGTCAACATGAACATGGGAACGAGTGATCCATTGCATATTGAGTTTTCCTTGAAGGGTACGATCTATTATAAGGCTAACAGCTGATTGCGCCAAAAAGTGCAATCCGCCGGGCTGCTCAATTCAATCGCTGCTCTCTTCGTGATAGTTCTCCGGGATGTGCACCGGCTGTTCCTTGCCCAGTTCCAGCGAACGCTGGTAAGCCGCCCACACAGCACGCGAGATGGCGGTGCGAAAACCGGCTTTTTCAAGATAATAGAGCGCCTCAGCTGAAGTGCCCCCCGGCGAAGTGACCTGGTTACGCAGAGCAGCCACGTGCACTTCGTTGGTTTGGTAAAAGTCCACCGAACCGCGGATGGTCTGGACCACAAGCTGTTCGGCGATGCGGCGCGGGAAGCCCATGTGCACGCCAGCATCCATCATGGCCTCCATAAACATAAAGACGTAGGCCGGGCCAGTTCCAGAAAGAGCAGTAGCCATATCCAGGTAATGTTCGTCTTCAACGAAAACTTCCTGCCCTAACGCTCCCAGGATGGCCCGCGCGGTTTCTTTTTGTTCATCCGATACAGCCGCCGAAACGGTCCAAACGGTGATGCCTTCACCAATCTGAGCCGGGGTGTTCGGCATCGATCGTACGATGGTCTGGTGCCCCAATCCTTTTCCGATCTTTCCAAGCGTTGCCCCGGCTATAATCGAGAGCACTAACGCATCTTTGCGAATGGTGCCTTTCAGGTTTTTCATTACAGCGGTTAGCCTCTGCGGTTTGACCGAAAGCACCACCACATCGGCCTGGCTGGCTGCTGCGGCATTATCGCTAAATGGGACAACCCCATATTTTTCTTTTAGCTGTTCGCCGCGTTCTCTGCGCGGCCCGGAGACTAGCAGGTGTTCCGGGTTGGAGAGCTTCTGCCGGATCAGACCGCCAAACATGGCTTCAGCCATCGCGCCTGGCCCTATAAAGGCGATTGTTTTATTCAGCATTCAAAACCTCCAGAAATAATAAGTCGGTGAATAAAAGCTATTGGCTTGATAAAGGATGGATTACTGAAAATACCCCAACGCCAGCCTTAATCTTTCTTCCACTTCATCAGGCGCATCCTTGGGGAGCGATTGCAGCGCGGTCTGCGCCTCGATCACCGAATATCCAAGCGTGGTCAGCGCTGCCAACACCTCCGAATCCGCGTCCGACATGGTTGCGAATTTTTCCAGACCGCTGGCAGGTTTCAACCGGTCCTTGAGATAAAGCTGCATCTTTTGGGCGGTTTTCTTCCCTACACCCGGCACACGGCTCAACAGGTCTGGTTCATCTGAAAATACAGCTCGCTGAACGGCATCCAGCGTCATGCTGGAAAGTACTGCGAGTGCCAGCTTTGGGCCAACCCCGTCCACGCCCAACAGGGTAAGAAAGAGCTGCCGGTCACTGGCGGTCTCAAATCCGTACAGCGAGAGGTCATTCTCACGCACAACCAGGTGGGTTTGCAGCAATATGATTTCGCCCTGATTGTATTTGCTCAGCAGCGGTTTGGGAACGAAAATACGCATTCCTACGCCGCCCACCTCCACAATCAGGGCGTTATCTTCAATTTGTGTGATTTCACCGCGTAACGAAGCTATCATTCTGAATACCGCCTTGTGTTCAAGTGAGTGATTGCGATTGCCAGTGCATCGGCTGCATCATCAGGTTTGGGAATTTTATCCAGTGAGAGCAGCACACGCACCATTTCTTGTACCTGTTTTTTGTCTGCGCCGCCGTAACCGGTGACCGCCTGCTTAACCTCATTTGGGGTATATTCCCCCACTTCCAGCCCTGCCTGAGCCAGGGCAAGCAGAACAACGCCGCGCGCTTGCCCCACACCTATCGCCGTCGTGACATTGTTTGCGAAAAATAACTTTTCCACCGCCGCTGAATCCGGCTTGTAGCGCGCCAGGATGGCATTCAACTCCACATAAAGCTGCATCAAGCGCTGCGGAGCAGAATCTCCCTTGGGCGTAGTGATTACACCATATTCTACCGCCTCGTTATTACCATCTGGAAGATCACGTACCAGGGCGTAACCAATCGTGGCGGTTCCAGGATCTATTCCCAATGTCAGCATAATGCTCCGCGTGGCTTTCCATATTGTCGTTACGGGTAATTCTTCAAAGATGACATTATCTTGATTTTCAAGCCATCAGGAAAAACGAATAAAAGAAACCGCAAGGTACAAGAGGATATTTTTCTTGTGCCTGTGCGGTTACCTTAGAAAGCTAATCCAGAGAAGAAATTATTCTTCTTCGAGAGCAGCCAGTGCTTCGTCAGAGATCTTCAGGTTGTGGAAGACGTTTTGTACATCATCCATTTCTTCAATCGTTTCCACGACTCTCAACACCTGCAAAGTCGGGTCGACATCCAGCTCAAGGTCTTGCTTGGCTATCAAGCGCAAACCGCCTTCATCAGGATGAACCTTGACTTTTTGCAGAGCGTCGCTAAGCATTTTGAAGACTTCCACAGGCCCAATGATTTCGATGTTATCGCCATCTTCCTGCACGTCATCAGCCCCGGCCTCAATCGCCAGTTCAAAAGCCTTGTCGTAGGAAAGCTGACTGGCGGGGAAGGAGAAATAAGACTTCCGTTCAAACTGCCAGCCCACTGCACCTGCCTCAGCCATGGTACCGCCGTTTTTACTGAAGGCGTGGCGGATATCAGCAACGGTGCGGTTGCGATTGTCAGTCACACAATCAACCATGATGGCCGAACCGTGAGGTCCGTAGCCTTCAAGAGTGAATTCTTCGAAAGCGGTTGCATCTTTGTCTTCGCCAGCCCCGCGTTTAATCGCGCGGTCAATACTATCTTTTGGCATATTACTGGCGCGGGCTTTTTCAATTGCAAGCGCCAGACGGAAGTTGCTGCCCGCATCGCTGCCGCCGTTGCGAGCGGCCATAACAATTTCTCGTGCAATACGCGTAAAAACTTGCCCGCGCTTGGCGTCTGCCGCACCTTTTTTGCGGCGAATGGTTGCCCAATGGCTGTGTCCAGACATAAGTCGTTCTCCTTCAATCACCTGTTCAAGGGAAAAATAACCACTATTGTGGGGGCTGCAAAAATAGCCTGTGAATTATAACACAGCTAACGTGTAAAAAAGCCGACGGCCAGCGCCTTTGGTCCCGCATGTACAACGATGGCAGGCGGTAAAAGATAGATAGGGATGTTTAAGATGCCCAGGCGGGCGCTCAATTCCTTGGATAGTGCATCGGCCTCATCGTTTGCATCAATGTGCATCACACATAGGTGTGCATCAGGGTTGTTCGCCACCTGTTCACAGGTAATTTCAATTAACCGGTTTACGGCGCGTTTTTTTGTGCGTTCCTGTGCAAAGGGAGCTGCCATTCCGTTTTTGATCTGCAAGATCGGTTTAACTTGCAATAGTTCGCCCAGCAAGGCTTTAGCCGCACCGATTCGGCCGCCTTTTTGCAGGTATTCCAGGGTATCCACCACAAAATATGTCCGCGAGCGCGGGATCATGCCGTGCAGGTAGTCTTCAATCTCAGCCGCTGTTTTCCCTTTCTGGGCCATAACGTGAGCCATTATCACCAGTGATCCCAGGCACCCGGCCACCGTCTGGGTGTCGATGATACGTATATCGGCGTTAGGAAAATCCTTGCGCGCAGTTTCCGCTGAGCGCAGAGTGCCGCTCATTTTGCCTGTGGGAGCCACCACAATAATAGTCTCTCCACTTTCGGCGGCCTTTTCAAAAATCGGGTTATACATTGCGGGCGGCGGGGCGGCAGTTTTAGGGAGTGCTTTGGAGTTTCTCAGCTTTTGTAGAAAATCTTCTGTGGTCAGTTCCGTGTCATCCCGGTAGGTGTTTTCCCCAAAGATGACCAGTTGCGGGATCATTGGAATTCCGAGCCTGGCCGCCATGTCCAAAGGCAGGCTGGATGTAGTGTCAGCAACGATGATTGTCATGCATGTCTCCTGTTCGGTGGATCAAAGAAAATAGGCATCAGCTAATAGCGAGGATTTGTTTCCCAGCATTAAATATATTGTCAAAATGATCTTCAAGTGATGGGTTGGTTCCGCGTAGACCCTTAACCACCTGTTCTGACCACAAGAGATATCGCTGCCTGCGTGCAAACGACCAGGTTTTGGGTGGAGAGTGCAGCAGGTCTCCCAGGTTGCAGATTTTATCAGCCAGCTTAATCAGCTTGGCTTTGCTTGAGATGTGTGGCGCATGTTCGATTTGCAAGCGCTTACGTACTTGTTTTGGCAGAGATTTATCATCAGTTACTTCCTGTACCACTGCGAGCACTTCCGCCCCGAACAAAGCACTAAGCTCTGCCGGCGTTGCAGCAGTGTCTTCCAACGTATCGTGCAGTACGGCAGAGATCAGGATAATCGGGTCGCGTACAACACCAATTTGCCAGAGCGTTTGCGAAACCTGGATTGGGTGGTTGATATAAGGCGAACGAGTCTGATCTTTGCGGCGCTGATCGCGGTGTTTGTCCGCCGAAAAATGGATGACGCTGAGTAACAGCCCTGTGTTGTCGTCAAAATCTACTATCATACTTATCCTCCTTAACGCTGCAATGCAGGGCCAGGTCCCGGAAGGTTAAATTTCTTTGCGATATACGCGGTGCATTTTGTAAAAATCCACACCAAGGTCACGCAGTTCGCGCTGCATGCGCTCGTTTTCAACCCCAATCTGTACCAGGTCGGCGTGATCAAATTGCCCAGATTCGCTGATGGTTTTATACATTTCGCTGAACAGGATCGCTGTTCCGCCCAGCCCGCGGTATTCATCCAGCATGCCCGCGCCGTTGATATTGACCCACTTTGTGCGCTTCAGTTCCAGCAGGATGGTCAGCCATCCAAACGGCCAAAGTTTGCCCTTTGTCTTTTGCAGCGCCGCTGATGGATCAGGATATGCCAGCAGGAACCCGACCGGCTTTTCGCCCTGGCTGGCGTCTTCAGAAACCTTCATCACTATTTTGATCAATTTTGGATCGGCAAACCACAAAAGCTGGGAAGCCATCGCTTCCACATCGGCGTCATCCAGGGGATAGGTGCCGGTCGTGCCTTCAAGCGCGCCGTTATACAACTCTTTGAGATTCGGAATCAGCGCCCGCAGATCGCTGCTCCTGGCGTAGCGCGCCACCCGCAGCCCGCGTCTTTGCTGAATTTTCGCCGAGATGGTGTGAATTCTTTCCGGGAATTGCAAATTCGGGTCAAGGTACCCGCTCACCACTTCAGACTCCTTTTCGTACCCTAGCATTTCGACCAACTCGGGGTAGTAGGCCGGGTTGTAGGGCAGTCCAAAGGCGGGCCGGTGTTCAAAACCTTCGACCAGCATCCCCATCCCATCCAGGATGGTGAAGCCCTTGGGTCCTAGGATTTCCTTCAAGCCGCGTTCGCGCGCCCAGGCGGTGGCTGCTTCAAACAACATCAGGGCGGCTTCGGGGTCATTTTCGCACTCAAAAAGGTAGAAAAATGCACTTTGAGAGTGGTTGTAATCGTTGTAACGTTTGTTATTCAACACTGCCAGGCGGCCCGAAGGCGAAAGACCATCCCCGCGATATGCCAGAAAAAAAGCTGCGTCTGAATGCCGGTAAAATGGGTGCCGCCCGGGGTTTAGCATCTGGGCTGCATCCATCTCCAGGGGCGGCACCCATTGCGCTACATTCGCATAGATGTCAAATGGCACTTGCAGGAAGTCCCGCACCTGTTTTTTATTGCCGGGGTCTATCTGCATGACTTTCATAAGCTTGATTAAATGAGTTTACAACGGAAACCATCCCCGGACAAGTGATATGTGTCACTAGCATGGAGTTTTCTATCAGAACTTTTTTAGCGCTCTACTAAAAGACCAAAATAAATTGCCGCTCCTAAACCACAAAAGTACTAAGGCTCATCACCGCCGCACCAGCGAAAAATGTAAAACTTATAATGTTTTTTTTGAATCGACTCGCTGAAAGTTTGTTCTATTATGGTAAAATCGCGCTCATGTCTTACGCTGAAACGATCGCCAAACTTATAAATGCCAGACCCTCCCAGGTGGAAGCTACCATCCTCCTGCTCGATGAGGGCAACACTGTCCCCTTCATTGCCCGTTACCGCAAGGAAATGACCGGCACCCTCGATGACGAACAAGTTCGCATTGTGGCTGATGAAGTTGTCCGCCTGCGTGGCATTGATGATCGCCGTGGCACCATCCTGGCGTCCATAGAAGAGCAGGGTAAGCTAACGGAAGAACTGCATTCCGCCATCCTTGCCGCTGACTCTATGACCGCCCTGGAAGACCTTTACGCGCCATATAAGCCCAAACGCCGCACTCGTGCCATGATTGCACGCGAAAAGGGTCTGCAGCCCCTTGCAGACATGATCCTGGGCCAGGTTAAGAACCGGCGTCAGCTGGACGCCATCGCCTCTGATTATCTCAATGAGCAGGTAACCTCCTGGCAGGAAGCTATCGAGGGTGCACGCGACATCGTTGCTGAAGCCATCAGTGATAACGCTGAAGTGCGCCGCACCACGCGCGAGAAAGCTCTAAAATTTGGAAAAGTTGGCGCTGGCAAAGTGGAAGGTGCCGCAGATGAAAAACGCGTCTACGAAAGCTATTATGAATTTGATGGCCGCGTTGATCGTCTACAACCGCACCAGATCCTGGCTTTGAACCGTGGTGAAAAAGAAGGAGTCCTTAAAGTGCGCGTCGAGATCAATGACCGCGATTGGCGCACTTGTGTCGAAGAAATTTTTGAGGCAGATATTCTTTCTCCGTTTGCCGATGAACTCATCCTGGCTGCCGAAGATGCCGCCAACCGCCTGTTACTGCCCTCCATTGCTCGTGATGTGCGCCGTGAACTGACTGAAAAGGCTGATGGGCACGCTATCAACGTTTTTGCCACCAACCTGCGTGCCTTGCTCTCCCTCCCCCCGCTTTCCAATCAAACCGTCATTGGTCTAGACCCGGGTTTTCGTACCGGCACCAAGCTTGCGGTTGTGGACCCCACCGGCAAGCTGCTGGATACCGGTACCATTTATCCTCACGAACCCAAAAACGATTGGGCCGGGTCCATCAGAACCCTGGAAGACATGATCAATCGTCACCACGTGACACTAATCACGATTGGCAACGGTACTGCTTCACGCGAAACCGAAAAATTGGCCGCCGAATTAACCCGTAACGCTCCCAGCACCCGCTACCTGATCGTCAATGAAGCCGGAGCTTCAGTCTATTCTGCCAGCCCGCTTGCTCGCGCCGAATTCCCCGATCTGGATGTCACTATTCGTGGCGCGGTTTCCATCGCACGCCGCGCCCAGGACCCCTTGGCCGAATTGGTCAAGATTGACCCCAAATCCATCGGTGTCGGCCTTTATCAGCACGATGTAGACCAGACTGCCCTCAGCCATTCACTGGATGGTGTGGTTGAAAGCGTTGTGAACAACGTCGGTGTTGATCTGAACACTGCTTCATCTGCGCTGCTCACCCATGTGGCAGGTGTGGGGCCAAAGCTAGCGGTCTCTATTGTGTCTTACCGTGATGCCAGTGGAGAGTTCAAATCACGTAGCCAACTGCGCAAAGTATCAGGGCTCGGCCCCAAGGCTTTTGAACAGGCTGCCGGGTTTATGCGCATCCGCAATGGAGTCGATCCTTTGGATGCCAGCGCCATCCACCCGGAAAGTTATCCCGTAGCCCGTGCAGTACTCAAACAGGCTGGGCTTACCCCTGCATCACCCTTGAGCGACCGCAAACCCGCCCTGGATGCCCTGCTGACGAAGATGCCGCTCGAAAAACTGGCCGCCGAACTGGAATGCGGTATCCCTACGTTGAAGGATATCCTCGAGCAGTTGGTACGCCCCGGCCGTGACCCCCGTGAGCAGGCTCAGACGCCTATTTTGCGTTCGGATGTGCTCAAGATGGAAGACTTGGCTGAAGGCATGGAGTTAAAAGGCACCGTGCGCAACGTGGTTGATTTTGGTGCCTTTGTGGATATCGGAGTCAAGCAGGACGGCCTGTTGCACCGCACGCACCTGCCGTTTGGCACCGTTCTCAAAGTCGGCGATATCATCGATATTGAAATCCTGAAGATCGAGAAAGACCGTGGGCGCATTGCCCTGGGCTGGGTAAAGGTTAAGGCAGAAAAATAATTGTTCAACCAAAAAGCTCCGCGGATTTTGTCCGCGGCGCTTTTTAATATTCATTCCTTCAGGTTTTATAATCGATAATTCAGGCAAATCAAACTCTCATGCGCAATCTCAAATGGTTAATCCCTGTTATCCTGCTCACCTTGGTGATCGCCGTGTATCTTTGGCCCGTACCTCACCCGGCGTTTGAGCAGGTATACGCCAACGCTCCAGCGGATAAAGTGGCCTCCCTGCAAGCTTTCCGGGCCGAATATCCCGTAAAATCCTTTAATGTAAACGGTGTCGAATGGGAATATATTGCCGTTGGCGAAGGACCGCAAACCATCGTATTCCTGCACGGCATGACTGGCTCTTACGATATCTGGTGGCAGCAAATCGAAGCACTCAAGGCCGAGTACCGCGTCATCGCTGTTACTTACCCGGCAGTGGATTCTCTCAAAGCACTGGAAAAAGGTTTGCTTTCCATCCTTGATCGTCAGGGTGTCACCCAATTCAGCGTGGTTGGCACATCCCTGGGCGGCTACTTTACCCAGTACTTGCTGGCGAAATATCCTGATCGTATCGAAAAAGCGGTTTTTGCCAACACCTTCCCACCCAACGACCTGATCAAGCAGAAAAACGGCACTATCGGCAGCCTGCTCCCATACCTGCCCGAATGGTTGGTGATGAATGTCTTGCGTGGAAGTTTTACCAGCAGCATTTATCCTGCCTCCGGCAGTGATGAAATGACCCTTGCCTTCCTAAATGAGATCAGCTACGGTCGAATGAGCAAGGCGCAGGTGGTCGGGCGTTATAAATGTGTTGTGGAAAAATTTGACCCGCCAGTTAACACCACCATCCCCATTTTGATCATCCAGGCCAGCAATGACCCCCTGGTGGAGTCTGCTCTGCGCGAGCAGCTAATAGCCACCTATCCACAGGCAAGAATCAATCCTGTGGATAATGGCCATTTCCCCTACATTGGAGCACCAGATTTTTATAACCAGCAATTACGGGGATTTTTCGAGGGACAATAAGGCAGATAGATATGCGGTGGCACCTGCTCTGGGCAATTAGTTTGTCTTAAAATTATGGCTCTTTGGTATTTCGCGTGAAGTCGCCATATCTGGGGGGTGCTGCAATTAGGCAAAATAGCGATAGCCTTCAATATCCAGGTATAGACGTTGGAACAAGGTTGTGTTTCGGAGAATGCCGTAACAACGCCGTTTCGTAGTTTTGATCTTGTTGTTCAGACCTTCGACAAAACCGCTGTTTAAACGACCAGCGAAGTAGTTTACGATTTTGTCGAGCCAATTATCGAGTGTGGTCAAGAATTTGCCAAAGCAAGTTAAGCTACTCTGACGGATTTTGGTCTGCCATTGAACGATTTTCTCTCTGGCTTCTTTTTTGGTCAGATCCATCTCGAAAATGGAAGTGAGTTCTTCGCGGAAGGTATAGGCCAATTTCAACTCAGGCGAATATCCAAAGAGTTGATCGCGTTTTTTCTGTTCTTCAATGGTCAAGTCTGCGGGTTTTTTCCGAATAGCCCACAAGACCCCTTTCATTTCTGCGTATTCTGCCTCGGGCAATTCTTTTTTGAGCCGGTGGCACTCCTGCTTACGGAGGTGATCGACACACTCACGATAATTTTCGGCAACATGAAAACGATCCACAACCACATCCATGGAAACCTCCGGGTGAGCGGCAGCGAATTCGGTCACGGCGTTGACATAGCCTTCCCACATATCCGTGCAAACCTTGGACAGAGTTGACCGGAGACGCGGAGGAATGCTTTCCAAAAACTTCCCGACGGTTTCCTTCTGGCGATCGGCCAAAACTCCCAAAAGCGCAACATGACCGTCAGCTTGCTGGGTCGTTATGATCGCAACAAAGTTGCGGTGGCCTTTCCTCATTGCGATTTCATCAATGCCCAGGATTTTTAGCTCAGTGAACTCTTCCCAATTCACGCTGACGCAGAGACAACGGCTAATGGCCCCCTCTACAGCAGCATAACCGACACGTTCCTTGCGCCTGACGTCTTCAATCGTATTATTGACCAATTGCAACATATGGTGGCGGTCATATGCTTTCGTATGGGGACTCTTGGGCTCATACCAATCCAACTCTTGGGTGCTGGTCTTGCCGTTACATTTCGGACAGGTATACCGCTTGGGACACAGCCGAATAAACAACCGGTGTCCTAAAATGGGCAAATGCCGTAATTCGATCTCCCGCCCGGAACCGTTGGTGTCCGTAATCAGACGACCACAGGAGTGACAGACAGCACCGATGCGTGTGCTTTCAACCGTGACGATATAATCGTCGTGTTCATTGATATCTACACTGAGGACTTCCACATCCGGAATACCCAACGGAAATGTAATCAAGTAGCCAGATTTGAGACCCTGATGGTTTGACATGCGACAATCTCCACGTTTTTCACCTATTTTACCCCCCCAGATATGCGGGGTACCACGCAAACTACCAGAGAGCCATAAATTAAACGTAACTGCTCAGGCTGACTGGTAAAAACGGGTCTGAAGGGTTGGCGGAATGTAAGGCGTGCCTGCCAATGCCATTTGCAAAACATTCAGTACTTTTTGATCGTTTTTACG
>JBBRWF010000082.1:0-11849 GCA_038249405.1 Anaerolineales bacterium | reverse complement strand
GGCCAGCAAAGCCACGCCGAGACCCGAGAAAATTTTCAGCTGGTGAGCTGCATCACGTTTGGTGATGCTACTCAAACCGAGGAAGAGCAGCAGGGCAAAAAAGGCCACGGTCACCAATTCGCCAAACCCCTGGCGGGCATAGTCAGCGTAAGTGTAGCCATCCAGATGAATATTGGCCTGCCCCCCAAAAAAATATTGAAATTGAACAAGCACAAACAGTGTAAAGAGCACAACCACGCTGCCCAGAACCATGGAAGATTCGGTAAAGCCCAAGAAAGGCGGCAGGACAGGTTTTTCGAGACCCAGCAGTTTTTCTTCAGCCGAGCGCCGGGCAGCGTGCAGGTAAACCCCCGCCAGCATGTAGCCCAACACGCAGATATAAATGACCCGGAAGATATACTCCGCCAGGTTTTCGAGGCGGAAGAGGGTGACAATATTATTCAGGTGCTGCGCAAAAATAAGGTCGGCGGACGAGAGAAGGGCGGCAAAGAAGGCAACGACCGGAATGGCAAACAACAAGCCACGCAGCACCGGCCAGATCTGACTGGAGCCCTTCTGGAATTCGCCAGCATCGTTTATTAACCGGCGGGTCTCGGAGGCAAAGCCAACCGGGCGGGCCACGACACTGCCTAATAAATCCAGGGCGCGCGCAAAGTAATCTGCCAGGCTGTAACGTAACCACTGGCCGCCGGTGTAGGTAATCACCAACCCTGCCATCAGGAACAGGGTCAGGATAACTGATAAAAAGACACTCAGCGGTTCCTGACGGAAAAAGGTCATAACTGCAAAGTAGATGATGAAAGGCAGCAGGATGAGCGATTTGGGCGCGGGATGCAGGCCGTCGAGGCCCAACAGAATATAGCCCCCCAACAGGGTGAGAACAACATAAATGGCAAAAGAGATGCCCGGGGAATGTTTGAAGAACAGAAAATCAAAACACCAGCCAATGAACAAAGCCGTTAACCAGAGTCGTTTGGGTTGTTTTTGCATGTGAACCTCCATCTCAATTTTGCTGATTCTTGCTCAGATTTTCTCAAGGATAGCCCCGGCAGGCTGGCAGATTCTCTCTGATAGCTTCAGGAAGTGTCAATTTACATCAGCCTTAGCAATTGCGCCTGACCATCGAAATACGCAAGTTAAGAATATTGTAAGAATCTTAATCACACTATTGACATCCGATTAAGATTATGTCATACTAACGACATCATTCAGGGGTAACCTATTTTACATTGCTATCCTTAGAAAACAGGAGGTGATGTCTCGTATGGACAGTTCAAGTAAGTTCCAACGCGGCGCAGTGGCATCCCTCCTCGGTCTCCGATAAGGACGCCACTGCGCCAAACCGAATGCCGCCTGAAAGGGCGGCATTCTATTTAACATGAATAGTAGTGTTACAGTCTGGATATGTTGTGTCCTGGCAAAGCAATCTCAAGACGGTGCTACTCGTCTCCGAAGGAAATACCCACACCTCGCGCAGTTTGAACCGCATCACCATTAATATCGACACGTTTCGTGATGGAGATGACCTCACTGAGCGGAATGTGGGTGATCCTGGCGTTCACAAGGGCTACCATACTGTCGAAATGCCGACCAGCTGCCACACGCACAGCAGATGATCCGTAGCGGGTTGCCAGCCAACGGTCAAAGGCGGAGGGCGTACCACCACGCTGGACGTGGCCCAACACCGTGACACGCGTCTCGATCCCGCCAACCTGCTCAAGATAATCGCCCACTTTTTGGCCCATGCCGCCCAAACGCGGCACGTAGATCTGATCGCCGGGGCGGTTGTAAACCGCATCGCCATCCACCGCCCTGGCACCCTCAGAAACCGCCAGAATGCTGAAAGAACTGCCACGCGATTTACGGTCTAGAATTTTTTGTGTAACGACTTCCCACTTGAAGGGGATTTCGGGGATCAAGATCACATCTGCGCCACCAGCCACACCGGAATGCAGGGTAATGAAACCCGCGTCGCGGCCCATCAATTCCACCACCATCGCGCGCTGGTGAGATTCGGCAGTGGTGTGCAGACGGTCAATTGCTTCAGTGGCGATATTGAGCGCGGTGTCAAAACCGAAGGAAACTTCCGTGCCATAAATATCGTTATCGATTGTTTTTGGCACACCTACCACGGGTATATCACGCAAGCATAGATCGTGCGCAAAACGCAATGTACCATCGCCGCCAATTACGATCAGCGCATCCAGTTTTAAGTCTTTAATCGCCTGGACTATATCATCAAAAATATTGATGACTTCTTCCTTGCCATCCTTGACCACCTTGCGCGCATAAGGATTGCCGCGGTTGGCTGTCCCAAGGATGGTACCCCCGCGCGGGAGGATACCGCGAACATCCGCATTGGTGAGAGGGGAGACCCCGCCCGGCATCAGGAATCCATCGAAACCGTTTTTGATGCCCAGTACCTGGCAACCGTAATCGTTGCTGGCCGTTTTTACCACCGCACGGATCACCGCGTTAAGCCCGGGAGCATCGCCCCCGCCAGTAAGCACTCCAATGCGCTTCATAGATGCTCTCCTTTGGGTAGATAAACTTACATTATTATCATACACCAAATCGCTGCCAGTCTCTATTGCCTTTCGCAAGGCTTATCCATATAATGGACACATGCAAAATAGACTCCGCCTTGCCGCTCAAAAATTATCAAACTGGCTTGTACCGCTGGCCGCGTTATGCATCGTGGTCAGTTTTCTTTATATTGCCCCTGCCGGCATCTTGAGCAAAGCCGATGCCATCGGGTATGCTGTATGTCACCGCCTGGACGCGCGCTCCTTTCACGTGGATGGACGCCAACTACCTTTATGCGCACGCTGCTCTGGGATGTACCTGGGCGCAGTGCTAGGAATGGTGTTTCTCAGCCTCACTTATCGGCGGAGCGCGGGCACACCTCCCAAAATAGTCATCGGCATCCTGATCTTGTTTGGACTGGCCTTTGCGGTGGACGGCAGCAACTCTTATTTGTACCTGATGAAGTCGGTGGCTGGATCACGATTGGGCTTTGTACCCAATCTGTATATTCCCAATAACACCCTGCGCCTGTTTACCGGCTCGGGCACAGGTCTGGGCATGGCGGTGGCAGTATTCGTCTCGCTGAACCAGACGTTGTGGAAAGACTGGGATACCAAACCAGTGCTGGGCAAGCCACGCCACTTTTTGATTCTGGTGGCGATCATGCTGCTGGCGGATTTGCTGGTGCTGCCCGAGTGGAGCTGGGTGCTTTACCCGGTTTCCTTCATCAGCGCCGGGGGCGTGCTGCTGCTGCTGACCCTGGTGTATGCGATGGTCTGGACGATGCTTATGCGCCAGGAAAATCAATACATGAATTTGCGCGAGGCCTGGCTGCCCGTTCTCGCCGGGCTCACCATCGCGCTGCTGCAAATCACCCTGATCGATGTTTTCCGCCTGTGGTTGACGCACACCTGGGGCGGTTTTCCTCTGGGATAAGCAAGCAAATTGACAGGCATTTTCATCCCAACCGTGGATATAATATAGATTATGGAAATGTTACTTGGAATATTTTCCGCTTTTGGGTTGTCAGCCAGCGCCGGATTGAACGCTTATATCCCGCTGTTCATGGTTGCCGTGATCGCCCGTTACACGGACTGGTTCAAGCTAAAAGCACCTTACGACACCCTGACCCATCCGTGGATCATTATTTTGTTAGGGGTGTTAATCATCATTGAATTTCTGGCGGATAAAATTCCGGCCTTTAATCATTTTAACGATGCGCTGCAAACCTTTGTGCGCCCGGTGGCTGGAGCGATCGTGTTTGCGGCATCTGCCCAGGTACTCACAGGAGTTAGCCCGGTAATCTCATTGGCTTGCGGGCTGCTGGTGGCCGGGAGTGTGCATATCACCAAAGCTGGCCTGTTTCGTCCGGCGGTCACAGCCACCACCGGGGGAGCTGGCAATATCCCGGTCAGTATCGCCGAAGATTTTATTGCCACAGTCACATCCTTTTTAGCGTTGATTGTTCCAGTTATTGTCGCCTTCGTGCTGATCGTATTCACTGCTTTGATCGTGTGGTGGCTACTGCGGCGCAGACAGGCGCGTGTTACCTAAACCCACTTTTATAGAGGAGAAATCTTATGGAATATGCACCCCCCCTGCCCGCCGCTGAACCCAAGAAAAGCAAAACCGGCCTTATCATCGCCGTAATTGCCGTCGTCCTGTGCTGCTGTTGCCTGGTTGGCGGCGGCCTGGGTTATTGGCTATGGACTAATGGCGACTCTTTACTGGGTGTTGGCTCGCTGCTCCAGACACTCGCCGCGATCTAACAAACTCAAAATCAAAATGACCTGCGCTAATGCGCGGGTCATTTTGGTTTAAACATAATTTGCAATTCCGCGAGCGCCGAGAGAGCCTGCGCCCGAACAACATCATCCAGGATCAGCACGGCAAATTCGTCCTCGTCCAAGACGGTTTGTTCGCCATGCGGGGTCACCCACAAATCCAGGGCAAGATCAATGTAAGAGATGGCATCGGGTGCGTCCCAAACCGCGGGATGCCCGACATTGCAATACCAACCCTTGATGCGGTCATCATCCCGATCATGAATTTCAAAGATGTTGTACCAGCGCGCGGTGTAAAAAGTCTCGACAAAACGGTCATTTTGCTTGAGCGTGATGTTCTGAAAAGGCATATCCGCGCGGTTGAAACGCGCCTCGAGCAGGATAAAATCCGGGGTGTGATCCAGCACTACTCCGGTATATTCCCAGGTTACCCGGCCAGTTTCATCGCGTTTACGCACGGAAATCATAGTATCTCCATGTGTAAAACCTTGAGCGCCAACTGCTGCCCAACCCTGGGCGAACTGGCAAGCGTAAAATACAGGCCGTTCTCAAGTTCCACGCGGAATTCCTGCCCGCGAAAAAGCACATCCGCCACCTTGCCAGTCAAAGTGGCGCCGCTTTGCACCACTTCAGCCTGAGGGCGCAGCAGCAAGGTCACGCTTTGGCCGATCCTTAAATCGGTTTTTATCTCGACAAAGCCAAAAGGGGTCAATACGCCGCCAGCTGCCACCCGGGCCGAGACCACATTTCCCAACCCCAAAAAGGAGGCCACCCAGCCATTGGCTGGTTTTGCAAAGACTTCGGGCGCACTACCTGCCTGGGTCACCTGACCATCGTGCAGCAGGATAATTTTATCGGCAATTGTGAAGGCTTCTTCCTGGTCGTGGGTAACATAAATGGCCGGGATACCACTACGCAACAAAATACCGCGCAATTCTCCAATGAGGTGCTCGCGCAAGCCGCGATCAAGGGCGCCAAGCGGTTCGTCCAGCATTAACAGACCGGGGAGCGGGGCGAGCGCACGCGCCAAAGCTACACGCTGCTGCTCACCGCCGGAAAGTTCGGTTACACGCCGCTTTTCAAAAGCTGGCAAATTGACCTGTGCAATAACGTCGGCTACGCGCTGACGAATATCCTGCTCGCCCCAGCCCTGCATACGCAGACCAAAAGCGACGTTTTCAAAAACATTGAGGTGAGGAAAGAGGGCATAATCCTGGAACATCAATCCAAAATTCCGGTGGTGGGTGGGAACTCCGGCGAGGTTTTTCCCATGCCAGCGCACCTCGCCTGACTCAGCGGTTTCTAGGCCGGCTACGATACGTAAAATGGTGCTCTTGCCCGAGCCAGAAGCGCCCAACAGGCAAACTGTTTCGCCAGCCGAAATGGAAAAAGAGACACCTTTTAGTAGAGGCCGGGATTCATAGGTTTTACAGAGATTCGAGACTTCAAGCAGCATAGGGTTCTTTAAAATTCTCCGGTGCCGGGCAGGCGCATTTTCTCAATCAGAAGGATGCCCAGCCCACAAACCAGCATCAGGATGGTGGCCATGGCCATGGCCTGACCATAATTCAGGCCGCCTGGTTGGGATAGAAAGCGGTAAATGGCGGTGGGCAGCGTAGGGTATTCGGGCCGGGAGAGCAACGATGCTGCTCCAAACTCACCCAACGAAACTGTGAAGGCAAAAGCACCCGCCGAAACCACCGCGCGCGAAATAATCGGCCAATCGATATTTTTCCAGGTCTGCCAGCGCGAGGCTCCCAGCACAGCGGCTGCCTCGCGGTAGCGTTCAGGGATGACTGCCAGGGCTGTTTGCAGGTTGCGGATGACAAAAGGTAATGCAATGGTGGTATGCGCCAGAGGCACCAGCCAGGGTGATGTGAGCAGGGAACCTGACAAACCGAAAAGTGGGCGGTTAAAGGTGAGTATATAGCCCAGGCCGAGGGTAACGGCGGACGCACCCAGGGGGAGCATCAAGAAAGGATCTATCCACTTTTCCAACTGGCCGGGATGCGCCAGGGCGTTTGCGGCAGGAAAACCAAGCGCGAGTGAAAGGAAAACGGTCAGCGCGGCATATGCAAGTGAATTGCGCGCCGCTTCAAATGGAGGCACATAAAACAGCGCGCCGCGGCGGTTGGTGAATAATTCGCGATAGTAATCCAGGGTCAACGCAGGCCGGGTTTCCGCCTGCTGTGCCCGGCCGGCCTCAAGCTGTACAACAGAGCGCACAGGCAGGGCCAGCAACGGCAAGGCAAAAAACAGGATCAAAATAACAGGCAAGCCGATCACAAACAGGCGCTGCCCAACAGCGCGCGGTTTTTCAAGGTTGAGCCAAGGCGAACGCGGCTTGAGCGGAATGGTCACGCGCGCGATATAACGGCTATAGATCGCGGAAAAAACCAGGGTACAGAGCAATTGAATAATAGAAAGGAAGGATGCGGCCGGCAAATTAAGCATTTGAAGTGCCTGGATGTAAATTTCCACTTCCAGGGTTGCATATTTGGGGCCACCCAAAAGCAGAATCACGCCGTAACTGGTGAAATCAAACAAAAACACCAGCAAGCTGGCAGCAAAGATCGATGGTCGTAAAAGCGGTAATGTCACATACCACAAGGTTTGCAGGGGCGTTGCGCGCAGCGAACGCGCAGCATCCCCCAGGCGGACATCCATAGCCGCCCAGGCATTGCCCACCACCCGAATGATGATGGTGGCATTATAAAAAACATGCGCGACAAGGATTGCCCCCAGCGTACCTACAAAAACCAGCGGGGGGTGCTCCAGATTCAGCGCGGACATCAGCGCCAGATTAACCCAGCCCCGCGGGCCAAGCAGGGCGGTAAAGCCGGCTGCCACAACCACCGTCGGCAGCATAAACGGAATGGCTGTGAGCGCCCGAAAAAAGGATTTTGCTGGAAATTCAAAGCGGGCAAAAAGATAGGAAACCGGCAGGCCCAGCACCATGGTTAACAAGGTGGAAAGTGCGGCCTGGTAGAAAGTAAAACCCAATACCCGCAGCACGCGCGGGATGAATTGAGCACCAAAGGTTGGTGAAAAAACACCCACCCCCAGCGCAAGAATACGCGCCAGGGGCAGGAAGAAGAATACCCCGAGAAAGATGAACGAAGCAAGCCAGGGCAGAATGCGGCGTAAATTTTTCAAGGGTTTTGCGAATCAGAATTAACGTAAAACTGCCTGGGTCCAGGCCTCGATCCAGGTATCCCTCAGGCTAGAGAGAGTATCCGGAACGCCAGCGGGCTGCGTGGCAGGCGCAGCGAATTTGGTGAAGACTTCTGGGAGGCTGGCCTGGTTATTGACCGGGTAAACAAACATGTTGAGGGGCATATCTTCCTGGAAAGGCACATCCAGCATGAAATCCACAAATTTTTCGGCCAGATCGCGGTTTTTCGTGCCAGTTAATATGCCTACAAACTCAATCTGCCGGAAGCAAGTGCCGGGCGAAGTGATCGAGGCCGTGGGAGAATTATCCAGCTGAGTGGTGGCAAAAACAACTTCCGCGGCCGGGCTGGTGGAGTAGGAGACGACCATTGGCTGAGGGCCAGCGCCTGATGATCCACTAAAATTGGTGTAATAGGCTGTTTCCCAGCCATCCACAACCACCAGTCCGTTGGCTTTGAGCGCTTTCCAGTAATCCAAGTAGCCCGGGTCGCCGTACTTCTGGATGGTAGCCAGCAAAAAGGCCAAACCGGGCGAAGAGGTTGCCGGATTCTGCACCACCAGCATGCCGTTGTATTCGGGACGCAGCAGGTCATCGAGCGAAGTGGGCACAGCGAGGCTATTTTTGGAAAAGAAGGCTTGCGAATAATTGATACACACATCAGCGTAATCTATAGGGACGGCGCGATTCTTGAGGTCAAGATTAAATTCGGCCGGTATGTTCGCAAGCATTGGCGAGCCGTAAGGTTCAAAAATACCGGCATCGACTGCTCTTGAAAGAAAAGTGTTGTCAACACCGTAGAACACATCTGCAAGCGGCGCATCTTTTGAAAGAATGGCCTTGCTGAGGGCCGCACCTGCATCCCCGGACTTCAGGAAAGTGATCTTGACATTGTTAGCCTTTTCAAATTCCCTGATGACGCCTTCGCTGGCGGCAAAGGAATCGTGAGTCATTACCGTCAGGCTGCGAGGTTCGCCTGACGGCGGCACCGGGGCAGCCGGGGGCAGATCGGTTGGTAAAAGAGTCGCTAGGACTGGCAGCGGAGCAGTAGGGGTAACTGGCGAAGCCGGGGAACAGCCAGTTAATAATACAACGATCATCGCAATACTAAATATCAGGTGCTTCATGAGTACCTCAAATGAGTTTATCTTTTTCGAATATGAACGCAGAGGAGCAAGCCTCTTTTCAGGCTTACCCAGGCGGTTTCGGCAAGCATCTGGTTGCTGATGCCGCGAGAATAGTGATGATTCAGGGTTTCTGAATTAAGCAGGTAGGCCAGCCCATCGGTGCTGACGCCTTCAGCAGGCGTACCCCAGGGGATGAGTGAAACAGTATCACCGGCTTTGCCGTGGATGACCGCCTTGCCCTTAATAAAAAACGCTTCGGTCAAGCCGTCATCCAGGCGCACATCGGCTTGCAAGGCCCTGGGATGCGATAGCAGGGCAATATTCCCCAGCTGCTGATCAAATCTCCCACCAAACGCAGCAATGATGATGACGGGGTTGTGACCGGCCTGCAAGGCATGGGTGAGGGTTAGTTCCAGATCGGTCTCATCCTTGGCCTGAGGGAAGCGCAATATATGCACGCCCATATCCTCACATTTGCGTACTTCGGCCGGAGTCAGCGAATCTAAGTCACCAATGATCGCGGAAGGAATCACTCCCAGAGCCAGAGCGTGCCGCGCGCCGCCATCCGCAGCGAGAACAAGGTCATCCGATTTAACCAGGACGCGAGCCGCACCGGGATCAGTCAATTCCCCGTTTGCAAAAATTATAGCTCTGGACATAAAACAACCTCCACGGCGGGAGGTTGTTATGCACAAGCAATTCCCTCCGCCGGTATGAACCGGATCAGGTGATGCGGGTCGAAGACTACTGCCTTCCTCTCAGCCCGCCGTACGGGCTCCCCGATAAATAATTATTCAGATTGTATCGCAAAAATCGGATTTGGACGATATTTTTCAAAAATCCGATTATTTCACTCCAAAATATTTTAACGAACGCGGCGGCGCCATTCTTCCTTCATTTGCAGATCGCGGGGCGATTCCCCAGAATCCAGCGACAGAAAGTCGGTAAGCAGGCGATTGAAGCGCGCCGGGTCATCCAGCATAGGGAAATGCCCGGTTTGCTCCAAAACGACAGAGTGCATGTTGAGTGGTACAGAAGTGGGATCAAAAACCGGGGCAGCAATGGCCGGGTCATTTTGCCCAAAAACAAGCAAGCAGGGATTGTTCATTCCACCCAACCGGTGCGAAAGATTGACCCAATCCGGTGAATTAAAAGAGGCCGAAACCGCAAGCGGGTCTGCCTTAACGGCATCCGTCCGCGCTGGTTCAGAAGTAGCGTCTTTGGCAAGCATCCAGTCCACCAAGTCGGGTAGTGAAGCAGAGCGCAAGCGGGCATTCACAACATTCATATCAAACGGTACGCCGACGGCCATGATGCGATCGACCACGGTTGGAAAACGCATAGTGAATAACAGCCCCACCAGGGCGCCAAGTCCATGACCCACAATCGCAACTTTGCCCATGCCCAGCTCTTGCAAGAAATGATCGAGCAACAGAACCTGTTTATCGATACTGTAGCGAACAGGATCACGGGCAGAATCGCCAAAGCCCCACAAATCCAAAGCATAGGCGCGAAAACCGGTGGATGAAGTCTGCATGGCGGGCACCCAATAACGCCAGGAGCCGACCCAGCCGTGCAGGAAAATGATCGGACGTCCGCGTCCAATCACTTCATAATGCACAATGCCACCATCCAACAATATTGCGCTCATTTTATTGGCTTATTTACCGTATTTTGCCAGAACTGCCCGCACTCGCTCGGCCAATTGATCTGGTGCGAACGGTTTGAGCAGGTAATCATCGGCGCCAGAAGCAAGCCCCTGTTCAATTTCAGTTTCCTGGCCTTTGGCTGAAAGAAATACAACTGGTATATGGGCAATTTCCGGGTCTGCCTTGATTTTTTTGCAGGCATCGTAACCAGTCATCTTGGGCATGCGCACATCAAACATGGCCAGATCTGGATGGTGCTGCTTGGTAAGTTCATAGCCTTCCAAGCCATTGCTCCCAGTAATCACCTCATAGCCTGCAAACCTCAAGGTAAAAGCAATTAACTCTCGAATATCGGGTTCGTCTTCAGCAATAACGATTTTCGCCATAATTACTCCTCGGTGAGTGAGACAGGCAATGTAAAGGAGAACGTGCTGCCCTGTCCCACAATACCCGTGCTATCCATCCAAATTTTTCCGTGATGCATTTCAATTAACTGCTTGACAATTGGCAAGCCCAAGCCGGTGCCAGGAGTAGCCAGTACGAGGGGATCTTCGCCGCGATAGAAACGTTCAAAGACACGTTCACGATGTTCCAGCGAGACCCCAATGCCTGAATCCCTGACATCTACTTGAACGCTTCCGTTCTCTTTGTGCAAGGATATTTTGATCGACCCTTCGGCAGGGGTGTAATTATACGCATTATCCACCAGAAGACCTAAAACCTGCTTAATGCGATCCGGGTCGGCCATTACGCGCGGCAGCGGATTATCGCTCACTTCCAGGCATACTTCCATGGGCTTATTTTCTTCCTGGGAACGGCGCTGAATATCAGACACAACTTCATCAGCCACTTCCTGCAGGTCGACCGGATGCATTGAAAGCGTGACACGCCCTGCTTCCAGTCGGGAAACATCCAACAGGTCGTTGACCAAAATATTCAGGCGCTCGGTATTGCTTTTTACAATATCCAGGAAATGGGTTTGATTTTCATTCAGTGCGCCTGCCGCACCCATCAACATCACGTCAACGTACCCGCGAATGGATGTCATGGGCGTGCGCAGTTCATGACTGACGGTTGCGACAAACTCGGACTTGAGCCGATCCACTTCCACCTCATGGGTTATATCGCGGAAGATGGAAACTGTTCCGAGAAATTCGTTGCGCCAGACCACCGGCGCCAGGTGAACAAGTGCCACACGCCCGTTATCCAGGCTGATCTGTTCTGCATACATATCGCCCGGCAGGTTGTTGCCCGGGTTTTCAGACCAATCTTTAACCGTTTTAACCCAGGTTTGCGTGGAGCGGCCAAACAAGCCAGCGAAGTTTTCGAGGGATTGACCCTTCATCTGAGATTGGGTCACAGACAGGATATTCTCAGCCGAGGCATTCACAAAGGTAATCATGTTTGCCGAATCTGTCACCAGAACCCCATCCGCGACAGCTTCCAGAATAGCGGTTTGACGGCTGGCTTCCATCTGCTGCTGACGAAGCAAGGAACCAAGTCGCTCCGCTTGATCGCGGATCAATTCGTAAAGCTGGGCATTATTGATGGCGATCGCCACCTGTGCACCGATGGCCTTCACCATGTCGAG
>JBBRWF010000081.1:0-11882 GCA_038249405.1 Anaerolineales bacterium | reverse complement strand
GGGTCTCCCCCAGTTGGTGGATTCGAAACCCCCAACCGATGGACGCTGGTCTGGGGTTTTTGGTGTACGATAAATTCACCACACTTGGTCGTGATCCAGCCTGCCGTTGGAAACTGAAAAATTGCATCAGGTTCACCCGGGGATATTTTCTGACGATTCAGTATCTCTTCCTTTTTGGCGCAGTGAGTCTATGGTTAATGAGTCAACGCACACAGCAACCGTTTGTCGGAAATTTAATCTGGTCGGTCTTGGCGCTAATTTACGGCCTGGAAAGGAGACTATTTTCTCGAAGCAAGGATAAATTAAAACGTTCAACAAATGGCCAGAGTCTGGACGACATCCTCGCGAAAACAGTTGTTGTCCGCAACGGTTAAGCATCGAAAGGCTAAGACCTTGTTTAAGAATTCGAAATGCTTGCCATTGATGCTATTTTTAGACAAAAATTTTGCTGCTTCGCCCAAGAACCTTATCGACTGGCATGTAAGGCTGAAGCAAGGCCCATTCTGTGTCGGTCAAATCGGTTGAATAAGGGTTTCGGCTCATGCTTCAATTTTATGGCTTCCACCGACGCGATTCAATTCTTAAACACGCTCTAACACAAGGCTGAATGGCATCTTTATTTGTGACATTTTTCACATGTAAAAGATGACTGACAGGGTTATACTCAATAGTAGGATTGTTGGAGAGTCTACAAAATGGAAATTACTCCTTATGTACTATTAAGCCTTGGCGCAGTGTTTTGCGCTTATCGGGCAGTGCGGTCGCATCGTTTGTTGGCTTCCTCTTTGTATTTGGCGGGGGTTAGCGCGCTGGTTTCGGTGATGTTGTTCCTGCTTGGCGCAACTGAAGTGGCTGTTATTGAACTCAGCGTGGGGGCGGGGCTGGTGACGGTTCTACTCGTTTACGCCTTAAGCGTGGTCGGTGAAGATGCGCAGGATCCCGTCTCAGTGGTCCCTAGACCGCTGGCCTTTGTGCTGGTGGCTCTGGTAGCGGGACTCATTGGCTGGATGACTTTACCGCTGATGCCCCTGCCGCAGGCAACCCGTGACCTGTTGCTGGTGGACGTACTCTGGAAAAAACGCGCTCTCGATGTGTGGATTCAAATGGTGTTGATTTTCTCAGGCGTGTTGGGTATTCTTGGCCTGCTGGCTGAAAGTAAAACCATCAAAGAGCAAGCCCTCGAAGAAGAAGGGATGATGGAGTCAGTCAGCTTTGTGATCGCGCATCAAGAGGCGGAAACCCAGGACATTGAAGCGACTCCCGAAGAGGTGTAAGCATGAACATTCTTAATGTGGTCTTATTCACGGTGATGTGCCTGCTGGGCGTGGGACTCTATGGCCTGCTCATTACCCGCAACCTGATTAAGGTCGTAGTGGTTCTGCAATTGCTGGTCAAGTCCGTGGTGCTGGCCTTCGTTCTGGCGGGCAATGTCAGTGGACAGCCTGGCATTGGCCAGAGCGTGGCGGCTACGGTGATCGTTGCCGATACGGTTGTGGCGGTTGTAGCGTTGGCACTGGCAGTGCAGGTGCGCGTTCGCTTTGGCACGCTCGACATCCAAAAGATTTCATCCCTACGAGGCTAGGATGACGAGCCTTCTTTCTCTCTCTTTGATTATTATTCCCTGGCTGGGTGCGCTTGTGGTTTGGCGTGTCGGGGACAATCACCCAAAATGGCAACATGGGCTGGCTGTCTTTTTTTCTGTCCTGGCAGGAATTCTTTCACTGCTTCTGATCCCTTACGCCTCCAGTGAAGTGGTTTTCTCCCTGCCAATGGGCAGCCTCTTTGGCGAGTTGACTTTCGTTAGCGACGGTCTCGCGGTGGCACTGGCGGCGATTGCCTGTGTGGTTGGTTCGCTCGCGGTGCTCTTCTCCGTGGATTATATGCACGGTGAGCGCCAACTGGGTCGTTTCTACGCTTTCGTCCTGCTCTTCATTGGCGCGATGACGGGGCTGGTTCTCAGCAGCAACCTTCTCTTCCTGTTCTTTTTCTGGGAGATCACGGCGCTGTGTTCGTATGCGCTCATCTCATTTTACAACGATGATCCCAAGGCAGTGGCGGGCGGCATGAAGGCGCTTATCATCACGCAATTTGGCGGAGTGGGACTCTTGGTGGGCGCCTTGACTGTGTTCGGGCAATTAGGCTCTTACCAGATCCCCAACCTGATCCAGCACGCTTCGAACCTGCCCTCGGGTCTGCTTGCCGTTATGGGATTTGGATTCCTGCTGGCGGCGGCGGCCAAGTCGGCGCAGTTCCCGTTCCACACGTGGCTGCCCGATGCCATGGAAGCGCCGACGCCGATCAGCGCCCTGATTCATGCGGCGACGATGGTCAATGCGGGTGTGTATTTGTTGGCCCGTTTTTATCCCGTCTTTGCGCCAGTCCCTGGCTGGAGCTTTGCAGTTATGTTGGTTGGCTTGATCACAGCCCTGCTCACGGCCGTCATGGCCTTGACCGCCATGGATTTGAAACGTGCGTTGGCCTACTCGACTGTCAGTCAGTTGGGCTACATGTTCTATGCCATTGGCGCGGGCGGGATATTCGCGAGTCAATTACATTTGCTTAGCCATGCGGTTTTTAAAGCACTTTTGTTCCTGGCGGCGGGATCGGTTATTCACAGTGTGGGCACGCGCGACATGCGCAAGATGGGCGGACTGGGCAAGCAAATGCCGTTCGTGCGCAATGTCTTCATTTTGGGCGCGCTGGCCCTGGCTGGTTTCCCGATCATGAACGGTTTCTGGAGTAAGGAACTCATCCTTGAAGAAGGCTTGAAGAATACGCCGTGGTGGGCTTATGGTGGTATGCTGATCGGTGCAGGTCTGACGGCTTTCTACACTCTGCGCATGACCTGGATGGTCTTTTTCGGTGAGCCACGCGAGGCGCTGCACGCGCATGACGCGGGCAAGGCGATGAAGATTTCACTCGGTATCCTGGCGGTCGGTTCGTTTACCACCTGGCTGTTTGTGGGCGGTTTCTCCGAGATGCTCGCGCGGACATTGCCATTCCACGAGTTCCATGTGTTCACCCTTGGCGCGTTGATCGAAGAAGTGCTGTTTGCGCCCGCCACCTATGTTGCGCTGGGTGTGGTGATGCTCGGGCTGGCGATCAGTTGGATGGTCAGGAAGCAGGCCACAGGACCAGTGCCTGAAGCGTTGGAAGTCCTCAGCCGCGAGAGTTTTGGCCTCGATTGGTTGAATAGGCAAATCGCCAAAGTCACGCTCCGATCCGCATCGATTTTGCAAAAGACCCAGACGGGCGAGATGAACTGGAATGTGGTCGGAATCATTGGCGCGCTGGCGTTGGTACTGGGCATCCTTTTGTGGAGCGCGTCATGAACATTTCGATGTTTACTTTGCTGGTGGGGATCCCGCTGATCTCTTCACCTGTCGTTTATCTGGCGGGACGGCTGGGACTGCATAAGGAGATTTTAAAACACCGCCGCAGTTGGTTGGTGCGCGGACTGGCTTTGCTGGCCATGCTGGCAACCTGGGTTCCGTTCATCAATCTGTGGTTGGAGTTTCAATCGGGCGGCAAACGGTTATTCTTTAATGTCGAAAGCATTTGGCTGCAAGCAGATGGGCTGAGCTTTTTATTAGCGGCGATGGTATTGACGCTTGGCACGCTGACAATCCTGTTTTCAGGAAAGTATATGGCGGGCGAAGTAGGCGAGGAAAAATATTACGCCATGCTGCTGGCCATGATCGGTCTGATGATCGGGCTGGGTTGTGCCAACGACCTGTTCAACCTGTGGGTCTGGTTCGAGGCCATGGCGGTCTCGTCCTATTTGCTGGTGGCTTTTTATCGTGAACAAGCTGGCTCGCTAGAAGCGGGCATGAAGTACGTTGTTCAAAGCGCGGTGGGATCGGTGCTGGCCCTGTTGGGTGTGGCGCTGGTGCTGGCGCAAACAGGCACGTTAGACATGGACCAGATCCAGTTGATGGTTAGCACCATGCCCGTCAACAAGGTTGGCTTGCTCGCGGCGGGTGCCTTGTTCGTGATTGGTTTTGGCGTCAAGGTGGCGATGGTTCCGCTGCACACCTGGCTGCCCGATGCCCACTCACAGGCTCCCAGCGGAATCAGTGCCATGCTTTCGGGTGTGGTCATCGAAGCGGGGCTGGTGGCAATGCTGCGGGCGCTCTCCACTCTGACAGGGACTTCGCTCTCGTGGGGCTGGCTGTTACTCGCCTTCGGCGCATTGAACATGTTGTACGGCAACCTGCTGGCCCTGCAACAGACTCAAGTGAAGCGCATGTTGGCGTTCTCCAGTTTGAGTCACATCGGCTACATTTTGCTCGGTCTGGGAATTGCCCTTGTCAGCGGACAAGCTGTAGGTGCGCAAGGCGCGTCTTTCCATCTCTTCACGCACATGCTGATGAAGGGACTGGCCTTTCTCGCAGTTGGCGCGATGATGTTTGCTCTTTTCCACGATCAAGGGATTCATCGTCCGCTTGTCGCGCATGACTTGAACGGCTTGTCCTCTCGCTATCCATTGGCAGCGTTGACCTTGAGCATTGCGCTACTGGCGCTGGGTGGTCTGCCTCCGTTGGCGGGTTTCATGTCCAAGTGGCAAATATTCGTGGCGGGATTCCAAAGCGGGAGCGGCTGGCTGATGGGTTTTGTGGTCTTTGCCGCGCTGAACAGCGTGCTTTCGCTGGCGTATTACGCGCCGCTGGTTAACCGCATGTATCGTCTTAAGCCCAGTGCATCGGTGAGGAGTGGCGGGGCGCTTGGTTGGTCCATGCAACTTCCGCTCGTTTTGATGGCACTGGCTATCTTTGTGATCGGCCTGTTCCCAGCCATGATGAACTGGCTGACCGAGCCTGCGGGCGCAGCCTTGATGAGCATCTTCCAATAGGAAGGAGACGATATGTCCGATTTAATACTCTCTCCAGTAATCGCCTTCACCTTTTACATGATGCTTGTCGCCGTTCTTTCGCTGGTGGGCTGGGGTATCTCGGCGCGTGGCAAGGTCAATGCCACCAAACGTGAAAAATATGCAGGCGGAGAAGAGCACGATACCGAACCCGCCGCGCCTGGCTACCGTCCGTTTTTCAAAGTTGCATTATTTTTCGCCGTGTTACATCTCGGCGTGCTGATGATCGGCACCAGCGGCTTCTCACCATTCACAGGTGTCTACGTCGGCGGGCTGATCTTGGCGCTCATCGCCTTGATGCTGGGATGATACGTTATGGTGGTTGAGTAGTAGTCCCGGCTGTTCTTAGTGGGGCATACCGAAACCACCAATAGAAAAGAGAGATTTATATGATTGCTGCTCCAAGTCTTATAAACAAAGTTGTGTCAGGTATCACTACCTGGGCGCGCGTCAACTCACCGTGGATCATCCACTTTAACAGCGGCTCGTGCAATGGCTGTGACATTGAGATTCTCGCCACGCTCACGCCGTATTACGATATCGAACGTTTCGGCGTAAAGCTCAAGGGTAGTCCCCGTCATGCAGATATCCTTGTCTGCACAGGTCCTGTCACCCGACAGGCACGAGATCGCCTGCTGCGCATATACGAGCAGATGCCCGAACCGAAGTTCGTGGTGGCGGTCGGTTCGTGCGGTATTTCAGGCGGCACTTTCGCGGGCTGTTACAACGTTGTCGGTCATATTGACGAAGTCCTGCCCGTCGATGCTTACATCCCTGGCTGCCCGCCACGCCCCGAAGCGATTATTGATGGTGTCCTCAAACTGTTGACTCACATCAAAGATGGCACCCGCCCCGAACTGATCAAGCCCGAACTGGGAGCGCACGCATGAACACTGAAGCACGCCTCCAACGCGCCAAAGAGATATTGACTCCGTTTACAAAAGAAATTCTGACTCCCGAGACCAATCGCGTGGATGTTGTTATTGACGCGGGCGACTTGACCAAAGCCACGGCTGCTATGAAAGCGGCGGATTGGGGCTACCTTTCCGCGATCACGGGTCTGGACCTCGGGCCTGAGGCTGGCAATCTGGAGGCGCTCTACCACTTTTGCGACGCTGCTGCGGTCACATCCCTGCGCGTACGCCTGCCGCGCGATGGGCAACCTGAAATCGCC
Organism: Anaerolineales bacterium; assembly: GCA_038249405.1. Classification (GTDB taxonomy): domain Bacteria; phylum Chloroflexota; class Anaerolineae; order Anaerolineales; family Villigracilaceae; genus UBA5195. The sequence goes on along the minus strand of JBBRWF010000081.1, from coordinate 5,838 downwards.
TCCATTGCGGATCAGATCCCAGTTGCATCATTCTTCGAGCGCGAACTGAGCGAGATGCTCGGCGTGGCCGTGGTTGGTACGCCCGACCCGACACACCTCTTCCTGCCTGATGATTGGCCTGATGGCGTCTTTCCAAACCGCAAGGAATTTACGATTGAGAAGGCGGCTCCGGTGGAACGCGATATTCCGAAGGTCCCCGAGCAGGGTCGTGTGGGCAACAAGTTCATCGTCCCAATCGGCCCGCAGCATCCTGCGCTCAAGGAGCCTGGCCACTTCGAGTTTGCCGTGGACGGGGAGGTCATTACAGGCGCGAGAATGCGACTCGGCTATGTTCATCGTGGCATTGAAAAAGCCACCGAACAGCGCAATTGGATTCAAAACTTGTATCTGCTCGAACGCATTTGTGGCATCTGCTCACATACACATACCAGCGCCTACGCCATGGGAGCTGAAAAATTGGCGCAGGTCGAGGTGCCTTCGCGCGCGCTTGCCATCCGCGAACTGATCGCGGGCTTGGAGCGTATCCACAGTCACTTGTTGTGGCTGGGAGTGGCAGCGCACGAAGCGGGTTTTGACACACTGTTTATGTACTCGTGGCGTGACCGTGAAACCGTAATGAACTTATTGGAAGAGATCACGGGTAATCGCGTCAATTATTCCATCAGTGTGCTGGGCGGTGTGAAGCAGGATATTGGCCCCGGGGAGACCAGGTCGATTCATAAGGCGATGGATTATCTCGAGGAGCGCATTCGCTATTACCTTGACATTGTCAGCACAGATGCGATGTTCCTGCAACGCACACGCGGCATCGGCACTATGACGCGAGATGAGGCGATTTTATATGGCGCGTTGGGTCCCACTGCGCGTGCCTCGGGTCTGGAGCGCGACGTGCGCATCGACTCTCCATATGGCGCATATCACCAATTCCCCATCAGCCTGATCACTGATGAGCGCGGCGATCTGGAAGCCAAGTTCACCGTCCGCTTGAAGGAATTATTGGTTACGTGCTTCGCCATCCGCACGATTGTGGATAACCTGCCAGCCGGGGAGTTGGCGGTGCGCTTCCCTCGTAAAGTCCCCGCTGGTGAAACGGTCAGCAGGGTTGAGGCTCCGAGAGGCGAGGCGTTTTACTTCATCAAAAGCAATGGTGGCGAGAATCCCGAACGGATCAAGATCCGCACACCCAGCCTTTGCAATTGGACCTCCGTGCTCAACAAAGCGGTCGGACATCAACTGGCCGATATGCCGATGCTGATTGCGGGCATGGACCCGTGCTTCTCATGCAATGACCGCATGGTGACCGTGCGCCGCAAAGATGAGACGGAGACGATGTCCTGGGCGCAGTTACGCGCGTATGGAATTGAGAAATATAAAATGAAATCTGAAGTGCGGACTAGGCCTGCACTCCGATACCCATTGAGATGAGCCGATAATATGGAAACTGTCCTCGCGATTACCTCCATCATGTTTTTCCCTGCGGGCATTAGTCTGATCCTGGGTGGCATGTTGTATGAATGGGCCGACCGCAAGCTGGTGGCGCGCTTTCAAAATCGCGTTGGGCCACGCTGGTTCCAGCCGCTGGCCGATACGATCAAACTGCTCTCGAAGGAGGAGATCGAGCCGCTGGGAGTCAACAAGGTACTCTTTTTTGGCTTGCCAATTGTGGCGCTTTCGGGCGCATTGACCGCAGCGCTGTATGTGCCGATCTTCGGCTTCCAACCTGTTCATTCCTTCGCTGGCGATTTGGTCGTCACGCTCTATCTGCTTTCCCTGCTGACGATGTGTACGGGCTTGGCGGGTTGGAACACCGCCAGCCGCTTCTCCATTGTCGGCGCGACGCGCACACTGACGCAACTCTTTGCCTATGAGGCGCCCTTCCTGTTGGCGCTGCTTGGCCCTGCCATGGCCGCAGATTCGTGGCAGATCAGCAAGATCATCGCTTATACCGAGAGTCACTGGATGATTTTCCTGCAACCGATCGGTTTTGTCATCGCGTTGATCGGCCTGATGGGAAAACTTGAACTGCCGCCCTTTGACGCCCCCGAAGCGGAAACCGAGATCGTGGCAGGCGCGCTGACCGAATACTCGGGCCGCGGGCTGGCGCTTTTCCACATTGGTAAATCAGTGGAACTGGTGGTCGGCGTCAGCCTGGTCACGGCCTTTTATCTGGGCGGCCTCGGCAACCCGTTGATCTTCCTTGCCAAGACTCTTGGTTTATTGTTAGTTATGGCCACCCTGCAATCCCTGCTCACCCGCCTGCGCATTGACCAAACTGTGGGCATGTGGTGGCGAGCTGGCGCAGTGCTGGCGCTGCTGCAAATTTTGGCGCTCATCGTTTTGAGATAGGAGAACCGCCATGAAAACTGGTTCAATGTTTAAAGATATCCTGACTTCATTCTTCAAGAAACCGATCACGGAGCTGTATCCGTACGAGCGACCACACGTAGCTAACCGTTTCCGTGGCAAACTGATTTTTGATCCCGCCAAATGCACGGGCTGTAACCTGTGCTCCAAAGATTGTCCATCCGAGGCGCTCGAGATTGTCATCCTCGACCGTCCCGCCAAAAAGTTTGTGGCTCGTTATCATATTGATCGTTGTACGTATTGCGGTCAATGTGTCCAATCGTGCAGATTCAATTGTCTGGGCATGTCCAACACAGATTGGGAACTGGCCGCACTCAGCAAGGTATCCTTTGAGGTTTATTATGGAAAAGACGAGGACATTGCTACGCTCCTGGAAAGACGCGCTGCCCCTCTGGACAATCCCGTCAAACCAGAATAACCACTTCAGCTTCCCCCGCACCTGTCTCGTTGGAGTTGGGAATGATCTGCGCGGAGACGACTCCGCTGGACTGGTTGTGATCCGTGAGATCCTGACGCGAACTGCGGCATCTGATTCATTCTTCCCGCTCGAAGGCGGACCTGCGCCCGAGAACATCACGGCCACGCTGAGGTCCTTCCATCCCGATTTGGTTATCTTCCTCGATGCCGCCCACATGGGCGAACCGCCGGGTACGATTCTGTGGGTAGAACTGGAGACCATCGACGGCATGAGCGCCTCCAGCCACAGCCTGCCGCTGTCCATTCTGGCGGAATTCATTGAACTGGAACTCAACTGTCCCGTGCTTGTCTTGGGGATTCAACCCGCGCAAAACGAGGTTGGGGAGATCTTGAGCGAACCCGTCAGGCGAGCCGTCACAGACATCGTGGAAACCTTCACCCAAACTTGAGAATAAAAATCGCCACTTTACATCAGGCTGGCGGTTTTTGATTATTCCATCTTGATAATAACTACATTAGCAATCGGGTTGGTGGAGCTTTCCTCGCGCTTGGTGAGCGGCAGCACCATGTGGAAGTGACTGCCTGGAAAGTTGATCTTATCGTAGCCTGGGCTTTCGACCCGGATGCGCCCGCTGCGCGTCCCCACGATGTATCAAGAGAGCGCCAATCTCAGACCGGAGCCGCCGACTTTGGATCGCCAACTTGCTGAACCCCTTCACCCCAGACCATTCCAGCAAAGCCGCCCGCGCCCGGCAGGACAGCCTGTGGTGCGAACTCGGCTGCGTCCTGCTGCGGTACCCCGGCCAGGCCTTTCCCTGGCGCTTCGACTTTGAAGACATGCTCTACAAATTCCCCGCCGCCAAAATTAACGACCCTGTCGATAGCTTCACCCAGGCCATCCTGTTCCTCGAAAACCTGCTCGCCGAAGGCTGGTGCTGTCGAATCATAATGTAATGCTGGCTTATAATTAGCAACAGGTTATTCCATGACAGAACAGACAAGCATATCCCCATTGCTATATCACAACGAGCATAACAGAAGGATTACCATTGCTCTTTTGACTTCGGGCGCCATTGACCCAAATAATCGCGCCATCTGGTCTGGGGCGGCTGCGGCGGCTCGTGATGCAAAAGTTAACCTGATCTGTTATCCGGGCCGCCCCGTGCGTTCGCCCGCTGAGTTCGAAGAGCAGCGAAACATCATTTACCGTATGGTGGATGTACATATAGTGGATGGTGTGGTCATCAATGGTGGTTTGAATGCCTGGGTGGATGTTGAGGAAACCTATGCATTTCTCCAGAAATTTCGTCCCAGGCCAATTGTAACCACTGGAATTCTGCTTTATGGTATTCCAGGTGTTACAGCGGATAATTACCAGGGGATGTTTGACGTGGTTAATCACCTGGTTACGGTCCACGGTCGCCGGCATATTGCCTTTATCCGCGGCCCAGAGAATCATCAGGAAGCAAACGATCGCTACCAGGCCTATCTGGATGTACTAAACGAACATGGCATTCCTCTTCTACATGAACTGGTCTTGGCGGGAGACTTTAAGGAAAGCGGTGGATCTAAAGCGGCTGCCATGCTACTTTCCCAGCATGGAGTGATATTCGATGCTCTAGTAGCTGCCAGCGACAATATGGCAATTGGGGCGATGAAAACCTTTCAGGTGCATGGGCTGCATGTACCTGATGACGTGGCGGTTGCCGGACTAAATGGAGAAGAACAAGGGCTGGTCATTACGCCACCTCTTACCACAGCTCCTCTGCACTTTTATGAGCAGGCTTATCAAGCAACCATGACGGTACTTTCTTTGTTGGAAGGCAAAGAAATGCCTATTAAGGTGATCCTGCCGGCTCGTATGGTGGTACGCCAGTCTTGTGGTTGTGCTGATCCACTGATCACTCATGCGGAAGCAACACCACACACCGAACGACTTGATTCTTTCACGGATGAAATTCGCATATTAAACACACAGGTCTTTGGGGAAGAAAACCCCGGGTTACAGTACCCACCGGATGAACCGGTACGTCAGGTATTTCCCACACTGCTCAAATCTTTTCTGGCCGAAAGTCAAGGAAAATCTTCCGGAAAATTTCTCAGTCTGTTTTCAAACGTGCTTCAGCAGACTGCCAGCCTTAGTGACGTATTTTTGCGTTGGCACGAGATTCTTTCTACATTGCGACAGTTTGCCATTTCTCAGCTATCAGATATGGAATCCCGGCTGCGTGTTGAAAACCTGACACAACAGGCGCGCATATTGATCGCAGAATCTGCACGGAGGTATTACGCCTATCAGTCTCTGCAGGTAGATGAAAAGCTACGCATTCTGGGCGAAATCAGCCAGAGCCTAAACATAATCACTACTATCGCTGAACTGGCTGATACCCTGGAGCGTGCGCTTCAGATGCTTAAAATTCACAGCTATTATGTATTTCTTTATGAAGATCCTGGCAACCCGGAAGGATTGGCTCGCCTGATTTTCTCTTATGAGAATAACAGGCATAGCTCCCTGGAGCAAGATAAGGTGTTATTTCCTGCAAGTCAGTTGTTACCTGCTGGGTTATTGACAAAGGATCGTCAGTACAATCTGGTCGTTGAGCCACTCTTTTTCCGGGATGACCAGCTTGGGTATGCCGTTTTTGAGGCCGACCCGCGTGAAGAGGCAATTTACGAAATTCTTGGCGGGCAAATCAGCGCGACACTCAAACGAGCCATGCTGACAGAACGCAATATTGGTTTGTTTAATGAAGCAGTGGAAGCCCGCCAGGCAGCTGAACAGGCCAATCTGATTAAGAGTCGTTTTCTTTCAATGGTCAGCCACGAACTCCGCACCCCGCTGGCGCTTATCGTAGGCACGGTTGAGATGCTGCTTCAGGAAGAGAAATTGGCTGGAAACCCTCCGCTCCCCGGCGTTTACCGCAAGGATATGGACACCATTCACACCAGTTCGCAACACTTGTTTCGTTTGATCGGTGATGTGCTCGACCTGGCCAGTTACCAGGCCGGAGAACTACGTCTGATGACAGAGCCGCTGGATCTATCAAAGTTGTTTTT
>JBBRWF010000080.1:0-11957 GCA_038249405.1 Anaerolineales bacterium | reverse complement strand
TGATTCCCATAATAGCTGTATGGCCAACCGTAGAAGGCGCCATCGCGGAGCGCAGTCATGTAATCTGGCACCAGATCGCTGCCCAACTCGTCGCGTTCATTTACAGCGACCCATAGCGCTCCAGATTCCGGCTCCCAGGACATGCCAACGGGGTTGCGCAAGCCGGAAGCAAAGATGCGGTGGTTACCAGTTTGCGGATCGACTTCCCAGATGGCCGCTCGCTCCTTTTCCTGCTCAATGCCATTTTCCGCGACGTTGCTGTTGGAGCCAACGGACACATACAGCCTGGAACCATCCGCGTTGGCAACGACATTTTTGGTCCAATGATGGTTGATCGGGCCTGTGGGAAGCTCCGTTACTTTTGTAGCGGCAGCAGTGATTTCCGTCTGGCCTTCCGTATACGGAAACCAGACGAGCGCGTCTGTATTTGCCATATAGAGCTTATTTCCCACCAGAACCATCCCGAAAGGTGAGTTCAGCCCTGCGAGGAAGACTGTACGTATTTCCGCGACGCCATCACCATCTGCATCGCGCAACAGCGTGATGCGATTTGCGCTGGGAACAGCGGCTCCGGCCTTCTTCTGAAATTGCTTAAAGAACCAGCCCTTAATTCCTTTTGCGTCTTCAGGCTGGGGCGGCGCATTGGTTTCCGCAACGAGTACGTCGCCATTGGGAAGCACATACAGCCAGCGGGGGTGATCCAATCCCTGTGCAAATGCGACGAGATTCATTCCCTGCGCCACGACCGGCTTCTCGCCCGTTGCCCAGCCAGTTCCAGTACGGACATCTACCACAGGAATCAAAGATTGATCGGGTGTTGCAAGCTCTGGATTGGGGCCGAAGCCGCTGGATAGCGGTAATCGCGCTGTGCCACCGTATATTACCCAGACTGCGACGAGCGCCGAAATTACCACAAAACACGTCATGAGAAGAAGAACAACCGATTTTTTACTCAAGGTAATCCTCTGGTTAAACTGGAGATGACAATTTGGGCGCTCGGCGCAGATCAACCGAGCGCCCAGGCGAAACTTTATTCTGATGTCTTGCCATCGAAGTGTTCGGTGTCCTTCTCCGCTTCGGCGCGGGTATGGTGGACAACGCCATCCCGATGATTCGGTGGGGCATAGAGCGTATAAAGCTTCAAAGGAACACTGCCGGTATTGATGATGTTGTGATTCGTCCCGGCAGGCACGAGCACGGCAAAGCCCGCGCTGATCACGGTGTGGACACCATCGAGCACAGCCTCACCCGTACCTTCCTCCACGCGAAAGAACTGATCGAGCTTATGCACTTCCATCCCGATCTCTTCCTTGGGCTTCAAGGCCATGATCACCAGCTGACAGTTCTTGGCCGTGTAAAGCACCTGACGGAAATCTTCATTCTTGACGGCAATCTTTTCGATGTTTTGAACATAACCTTTCATGGTTACTTCTCCTTTAGCTTGCGTTCTGTAAAGTAAATTTCCAGTTGATCAACTTGTCGAGTACGGCATTCACATAGATGACACGCCGATTCTGACAATCCAGGTAGTAAGCATGCTCCCAAACGTCAATGGTAAGCAGCAGTTTTTGGACGATCATCCTCGAGAATCTTCTACTTCATCCTCTCAATCATTACCTCAACCTCCTTTGCTCCTTTTTCATAGAACTTCTCTTCATCCGGAGCCAGTTCGCGGAGAAGCCGCAGGAACTCACCCATATGAACGCGTTCTTCATTGGAGATGTCCTTGAGAACGGCGATGGCAAGCTTGTTGTCCGTTGACTCGGCAAGCTGCATGTACACTTGAGTAGCTTCGTACTCTCCAGCGATTGCGAACCGGATGGCTCGGATAAGTTCCTCATCCGTGAGCTTCCTGGGGTTCGCCAACACCGAAAAAGGTGATCCAAAATCCGGCATGGTAATTCTCCTTTGGCCTAAATACCTCTCCAATCCTGGCCTCGCCACACTGCACCTTGTGCTCCGTGCAATCAAAACCTGTCTCAAAACCAACTTACCGGTTAGAGGGAGAAATGCCGCATCCCCATCCTTCGCGGGAACGATACATTTCTCCGAACCACAACGAACATTAAATGATCATCTTCAACCAATACCGGCTGTCCGGAAATTGGGCCGGGGACCTCATTGTAATCATACCAGCGCCGGTCGAAGGCTGCAAAACTGAAATTACGAGCTTGCGAGAAATAATCCTTGTATGGATCCGCAATGATCAACTGGCGCGTGCGCCGGTCAGTCCGGACAACCAGGCTGTAGTGCCCATAATCGTTATTTTCCGACTCGCTGTCTGCGAGCAAACTGGCTAGGTTCGCGGCGGCAGGCGCTATTTCGCCGGGCTGCCTCCCAAGGGGTCGCCTGAGCGGCTGTGGATCTGCTTCATCCTCAAATAAACCCTGCCATTCCACTCCCACGGGATAGCGGTAATCGTGGACCACCCGGGCCAGTTCTTCGATGGAGGCATGATCTTTATAATAAAAAAGCACCTTCGGGGCCAGGAGCTGGACGGCCCGGGCCAACTGGTCAACCCGCATCCCATTGATCTCAATCAGGTTCGTGGCTCCACCCGTTTCAGCAACTTCTTCCTGGGACACTTCAACGCCCAGGTTACTTAACAGCATCTGGATCACGGCTGGTCCACAGTGCGACTCGCTGATTTGCATGAACCGGGGCTGATGAAAATCAACTGTTGGTTTTAATTTTCTTGGCATATTTACTCAATAGAGACGCCAGCACACTCTCAAACTTCACTCCATACAGCGTTTCAAGCACCTCTGTGAAAGGCAGCCCCAGGTTAGGGCCAAAAGCTGTGTTGGGGTTGCAGTCTGTAAAGTAAGGTATGCCGGAAAGCTCATCCACGCGGATATCGAACTTGGAATAATCTTTGTTGTGCAGGATCCCGAAAACCTTGATCACATACTGTTCGATCTTACGTACCAAAACCTGGTCTTGAACCGGGGCGTAATGGTAGGAATTTGGGTCGTTGTAACTTTCCAAGCTGGTAAACTCATGTTTGCCATCCGGGCGGACTCCAAAAGTCTTTTGCCCAAGAAAAACATGCCTGCGGCGGTTGTCTTCAAATACCACCGCGGTGATTTCTGCCCCATCAATAAACCGTTCCACCACGACCGGGATGTGGTACGTAGAGATCAGTTCATCCACCTGTTTTTGGGCATCCTCAAGAGTTTCCTTGACCGCCTTGTTATCGATTCCCACGCTGCCCCCGCTTGAATTCAGCTTAACAATCAACGGCAGCCCAAGATCCGGGTCCACCCTGGTTCCGCTGCGCTGGATAAACTGGTAATCTGGGGTGGGGACATCGTTGGCTTTGAGAATTTGCTTGAAAAGGTTCCGATCATTGCCAATCACCAGGCCGCGCATGCCCGCGCCCGTATAGGGGATATCGATCATTTCCAGCGCTCCTGGAACCGAGGTCTGGAGGGCATCTTTACCGCGCAAAGTATCCACCAGGTTCAGCACCAGGTCAGGCTTGTCAACCATCAGTTTGGTAAGAAAATACTCATCACCGCTGTACAGCCGGCCAATGACACCGATCTTTTCCATCACCTGTAGCACCTCCGCCGCACGGTTCTCCACTTCCACCTCGGCGTGGTAGGCTTCCTCGGTCGGAAAATCTGCGCGTTCCACATTGGAATACGCTATCGCAACTAGCCTCAATTTCTGCAACGCCTGCCGGCTGACCGAAAGTCGAGGAGTTGGGTTCGGATACTTCACCTTTGCCGGGCGGGCTGTTTTTTTTACCTGGATGACATCCGTGGTTTTCGTGGCTGTCAACATAATTTTGAAACCTCCTTATAGATTCCGATGAGACTCATTCTACGGGTTGCCCGGACCGCCAGCTAGTGCGACGCTGCCAAGACCAAAACCACATCCGTTAGAAGAAAAAACATCGCCAGAGCAACAATCGTACCATTGACCAGCTTAATCGCGGTTTGCCGGTCCGCAGGTCTTGTAAATATGCCAACGATACCCATTCCAAGCGGCAGCAGCGACAAAAAACCCAGGAAACGGAAATCAAGGGGGAGCGGATGTGAAGACAGCGCTGAACCGCAGAAGAAAAACCCTGTTGCCACCAGCAGCAATAATCCAATCACAGTAAAACCAAAGCCCCGGCCCTTGCGAGCCACCCAGGTTTTTTTATCTCCCAGGCAATCCGCCTCCACGTCCGGTATCTCTACCGCCAGGATAAATGCCAATCCATACAACATCAGCGGTATCGTAAAAAGCAGCCCATCCCCATTCAGATATCCCTGCGTAACCAGAACGCCCATTCCCGGAATCAGGAAACCTGAGGTAAAGGCAGTCAATAATTCTCCCAGGCCGCGATAAACCAACCTGAACGGGGGCGCCGAGTATAACCAACCGATCAGATTGCTCAGGATAACGTACCCCAGAAACCAGATTCGAACCGAATATAAGATTAAAAACAAAATTCCCAATCCCACTGAACACACGTTCAGAGTGATCGCGATCCATAAAGCCGGCTTTCTCAAGTGCGGATTTTCCACCAAAATGCCGCTTCCGCCACTGAAGAGCGTTGGCTTGCTATGCTTATCCACCTCGACATCGAAATAGTCATTGCTGAAGGAGACGGAAAGGTGGGCCGGCAAAATGATTAAATAGCCCAATAGAATACGCAGGAGGGAGGCCTGAGCACCCAAAAGAATTGCCCAGGCAGCACCAATAATGAAAAGAGCCAGGCTGGCGATCAAGAATTGAGGACGGGCCAATTGTAGCAACTTTGCCATCGGGATAACTCCATAAGAGCGAGAACTCAGAGAAGACTCGCCGCCAGCAACAATAAGGGATTAAAGCCGTTATTCACTTTGGCCTATTGCTCCAAGAACTTCTTCATGGCAGCGAGCATCATCCCCCAATTTTTTTCGGATTCATCGCGCTCTTTTTCGGTCGAATTCTTATCTTGAGCCAGCGAGACAAGGGTTTGATCTCCCACATCCGACAACTCAATGGTTACGGTATGATAGTTATCTGGTTTATCAGGAAGTCCGGAAAGAGGGCTGAAATGACTGTATTGAAGTGTCTTTCCAGGCTTGAGATGAAGAATCACTCCTTTATCCTCATAAGCTTTTCCCTTCCACTCTCCTTTCCAAACAATCGGACTCCCTTCATGCCAGTCGGAGACAGCAGTAGTTCCAAACATGTATTCCTTGATGGCTTCGGGATCCACAAGCGCATCCCATACTTTGGAATTGGGTGCGTTGATCGTTACGGACGCCTTGGCTATCAGATTCTTGTTCATTAATAACTCCTATCGAAAAAATTTGTTATTTGAAGCGTCGCCGTCCAATGATGAATTTTACATCTTTCCGGGCCTGAAGAGCAAGCTCAAGCCTTGAGGAAGGCCAGCAGGTCGGCGTTAAGCTGGTCCTTATGCGTCTCAGCCAGACCGTGGGGGCACCCGGGTAGATCTTAAGTTTCGCGTTCTGGACGAGTTTCGCCGAGAGCATAGCCGAAGCCGCAATCGGCACGATCTGGTCATCATCACCATGGATGATCAGCGTCGGCACATCGAACTTCTTCAGGTCTTCGCTAAAATCCGTCTCTGAGAAGGCCTTGATGCAATCAAGTTCATTCTTGAGGCGCCCTGCATTCCTTGGAACCAGAACGCATCTCGCATACCCTGCGTGACTTTGCTTCCATCGCGGTTGGCGCCATAGAATGGAGTGGTCAGATCTTGGAAAAACTGCGAGCGGTCATCGCTGACACCAGCGCTAATTTTGTCAAAAGCGTCGATCGGCAACCCAGCGGGATTGGCTTTCGTCTTCAACATCAGCGGCGTCACTGAGCCCATCAAAACAATCTTGGCAACACGGAAAGTGCCGTGGCAACCAATATAACGGGCAACCTCGCCGCCGGTGGAGTGGCCGATCAAGACCGCGTTTTTCAATTGGAGACCTTCGAACAATTCCGCCAAATCTTCGGCATAGGTATCCATCTCGTTGCCATTCCACGGCTGACTGGACCGGCCATGCCCGCGCCGGTCATGCGCAATGCAACGATAGCCGTGAGAAGCCAGAAAGACCATCTGGGACTCCCAGGCATCCGCATTGAGCGGCCAGCCATGACAAAAAACGACGGGCTGCCCGGTGTTCCAATCCTTGTAGTAGATTTGCGTGCCGTCTTTCGTAGTGATTGTGCTCATATTAATCCTTTATTGGGTGGTAGGAAGACGACAATCCAGGCATGATAAAAACTGTTGATCGGCATGTCGTTTCTCAAAGTTTTCGTTTCTTTCATGAGAATTACTTTACCTGGAGTTCCTCTGCCGATCAACAATTCTTTTGTGATTGTGCCAGAAGCCAGAAGATTTATTTGCTCTTCTACTTCAAAGCTTTGAACCGTTGGTCGAATTCCTTTTCGGCCTGCTCGCGGGTGTAACCATACTTCTGTTGGAGCAAGCCAATGATCTGGTCTGCTTTGCCGCTCGCCTTGTCCAGGTCATCGTCGGTGAGTTTACCCCACCACATTTTGACCTGGCCCCGCATTTCCTTCCACTTGCCTTCTGCAATATCCCTGTTCATGATGTGATCTCCTTTCAATCATTTGGATTAGCTGACCCATTTTGGATTTTCTACTAAGCTGCAGGTAGAAAAGATCCTAGCACAGATTTACTTTATCGTCGTAGACCGCCACTGGCTATCAGCGTGAGGCTGATTTGTGTGTAGGCCAATGGGAAGACCGGCTGTCATTGTTTGGACTACACCGGCATACAAGGCCAATTTGATCGCAACCTTTCTGAAGAGATGGCACCGGCTTCCAGAGCTATGAAGGAGTGTGTCAGTACGTTCAGGATCATTTCCATGTGCTGTTGAGCAGCCGCACTTGCCTGAACTATCTGCACCGGCTGGGATTTGTCGTGAAGCGGCCAAGAAACGCTTGTGCAAGGCTAAGGCTGAAAAGCGGGTGGCTTTTGTGGAAGAATATGCCGCCCTACGCCTGGAAGCCCAAGCCAGGGGAGCCAAAATCTTCTTTGTGGACGAAGCCCACTTCCGCGCAGCCGTGGATCTGCGCACCAAGTGGGTGCTGCAGGGTGAACCGGCGTTGGTGGACAGCACCAGCCCCAGGATGGGCGAGAAAGCGACTTATTACTCAGCGGTTTGTTTAGCTAGACTTTATCCATTGAGGAGGTGAAAAAAACAGAGTAAACTTATGCAAAATCTCCGCCAAGAGGAATTGCACATGTTTACTCTGCCTCCCGACTATACCACGATTTTCAACCTTTTCAAACCGTACTTTACCAACCGAATCTGGTCGCACGTCACGTTGTTGCTGCTGGGGAGCATCCTGACACCCGGTCAACGAACAGTGACCGCCATCCTGCGGATCTTGGGATTGAGCCAGGAAAAGCATTTTCAAACCTATCATCGCGTGTTGAATCGGGCGGTCTGGTCGAGCCTGGCCCTCAGCCGGGTGCTGTTGATGGCGCTGTTGGCGGCGTTTGTGCCCTCCGGCCCGATTGTGTTGGGGCTGGATGATACGATCGAACGGCGTCGCGGAGCCAAAATTCGCGCCAAAGGGATCTACCGCGATCCGGTCCGCTCGAGCCACAGCCACTTTGTGAAAGCCAGCGGTCTGCGCTGGTTGAGCTTGATGCTGCTGACGGAGATCCCGTGGGCCAAAAGCGTGTGGGCCTTGCCCTTTCTGACCTGCTTGTGTCCCTCCGAACGCTACTACCAGGAGCAGGGCCGGGGACATCGCCCCCTGACTGAGTGGGCGGCCGGGATGATCCGGCTGGTGCGCCGCTGGCTGCCGAAGCGTTTCCTGGTAGTGGTCGCCGATAGCAGCTTTGCCGCCATCGAACTGCTGGCCCGACTGGCCGGCTTGCCGGAGCCGATTTGGATGATCGTTCGCTTTCGCCTGGATGCAGCCCTCTATGAACCAGCTCCAGAACGAAAAGAGGGGCAGCGCGGTCGCCCACGCAAGAAGGGCAAACGCTTGCCGGCCCTGGAGCAAGTCGCCGCCGATCCGCACACGCAATGGCGGTCCATCACCCTCCCCAACTGGTACGGTCAGCGCAACCGTACGGTGGAGATCGTCTCGGATACAGCTGTCTGGTTTCATAACGGCATGCCGCCGCTGCCCATCCGCTGGGTCTTGATCCGTGATCCGCTGGGAAAGTTTAAGACCCAGGCCCTCCTGTCGACCCACCTGGAGCTCGACCCTTGCCGGATTTTGATGTGGTTTGTGCGCCGCTGGCGGGTGGAAGTCACCTTCCACGAAGTGCGTACCCATCTGGGCGTTGAAACCCAGCGTCAATGGTCGGATGCCGCCATTGCCCGCACCACCCCGACCTTGTTGGGCCTGTTTTCGCTGGTGACCTTGTTGGCCCATCAATCTGCGAAACGCAAGAAACTGCCCATCCGACAGGCCGCCTGGTACGTCAAAGCCACACCCACTTTCTCGGATGCGTTGGCGCTCGTGCGACGTCAGATTTGGCAGTCTCATCATTTTTGGTTATCCTGTTCACAGGGCGATATTCGAAAAATCCCCTTGTCGGAACTACGTTCCTGGCTCAACGCCCTGTGTTATACCCCTTAGAGCCAGGGTCATTGGATAAAGTCTAGTTTAGAAAGCGTCTGAAAACTCAAGCCCGCGCCAATCGTCTAATCATTAGGCGGATCATTGCCAAGTAAATGAAAGCTTCACTGGATTCAGGAAGTCGTTCATAATCCTTACCCAAACGACGTTGACGATTCAGCCAAGAAAAGGTGCGTTTGATAATCTAGCGTTTTGGTAGTACTTGAAAACCAACCTGCCCACTTACTTTCTCCACAACCTGCAAAGTCCAGCCAAAACTCTGCCGTACCCAGTCGATCAAGCTTCCTCTATACCCGCCACCAGCCCAGAAAATTTGCAGACGACACCAGCCAATAATTCGATCCACCAGCGCGTGAAATACGCAGTAGGGTTTGCCTTTGGCTGGTTCATCTTCAAGACCTGGGCCTGCACAACATGGGGAGCGCCTTGGGAACGGCCATCTGGAAGGCCGAGAGGGCCGAATTCTTTTCCATGATCACCATGATGATCGGCATGGGCCTGGTAATGCGCTTTGTCACCCCAGCGGTGGTCGGTCAGCGCCCGGAGCCGACTACGGCCGCTTTTTGGGGGTTTGCCGCCCTGGGTCTGCTGATTGGGTTCGTTTTTACCTACCCAATGAACTGGTGGTTGGTCTCGATTGGCTGGAAGCACGGTATGGCATAGCATCGCCCAGCCTGATTTCTGGAAAGGAGCGACATGAATAGGAAAGTGGGTCTTCTGGTTACTGTCCTTGTCCTACTGGGCAGGATGCTGGCCGGCTGTGATGCTTTAACGCGCCGGTCAACTCAACCGACGGGCACGGCGTTGTCTGGCGCGGCCAACGGCGAGCGCATTTACTTCACCGGGGCCGATGGCAATGGAAATCACATTGCCTATACAGGTGGCCCAGCCTTCGGTGGGATGATGATGGGTTCCTACCTGACCTGCGCGGCCTGTCATGGGCCAACGGTCCACGGCGGCCAGCACGCGATGCAAATGCAAACCATGGATGCGCCGCCCATCTACGGCACAGCGCTCAACCAGATGATGGTGGAGGAATCTGGCGGCACGCCTCAACCGGGTGGATACAGCCTGGAGAGCTTCCGCGCTGCCGTTGTCGAAGGCAAGCACCCGGATGGTGCGGCCTTGAACACGGATATGCCGCGTTGGAAGCTAAACGATGCCAACCTGGCGGATCTATTCGCGTTCTTGCAGTCGATTCCGCGATGAAATGGTGCTGTTCCTGGCCTGCTGGCAGAAGATCTTTACACAATCTTCAAGAATAGTTTATGCAGGCTTCATCTACGCGCGGTATGATCAAATCAACAAATAAAACAAAGTGTTCTTCGGCTGTTGGCAAAAGAGCATAAGGAGTGATACAGATGATGTTTATTGGTTTCTTGATTCCCATTTTCCTGATCGTTGCCATTGCTTATGGAATTGGCGGCTGGCGACCGGGACAAAGCACACACGTTCCCTCGTTTACGCAGCGAGATGCGTTGGAAATATTGAAAGCGCGACATGCGCATGGCGAGATCAGTTGCGAAGGATATGAAGTGCTGCGGCGCGACCTGGAATAATCAATGCACTGCCGTTACGAATATAGTACGGAAAAGCCATTCGCATTTACAGATAGAGAGTAGATGAAAATGCCTGAATTTTGGTTTAGTGAATATGGCTGGAAGCAAGGCATGACGTAGGGCTGTCTGACCATATCACTTGAAAGGAGCGAAACAAAACAATGCACGGTTTTGGAATCGGCGTAATTGAATTAATTATCATCATGGGTTTTGGCGTCTTGGTAATTGGTGTGCTGGCCGGATTGGCCATTTGGGCCGTACGCCGCTCGACAAGCGGGAACAGCACGAGTCATTTTCCGGTTGACCCGGTGTCTGGGTCGCAGACTCCCAAGGAATTCGCCCAGCAGCGTTATGCTTCGTGGTGAGATCACTCGCGAACAGTATCAGCAGTTGTTGGAAGATCTGAACCGCTAACTGGTGGTCGTCCTGACGGTTGTTGAGAGTACACAGTCACCGGACTGGCACTGCCTGATCCGGCAACTGTGTCATTCGAAAATGAAATTATCCAAATCTTAGTCTTGTTGGAACGAAGCACAGGAAAGCCCTATGGACAGATGGGGAAACGGCGCATGGTTTCTTATGGTGGAATCATGTATGCTTAAACTGTACAATTATCGGTAGAAAAGGAGTATTTTTTGAAATCAAAGCCCAACAGAGCGCGCCGGCAGTTTTTGCGAACCATATCGATCACGGCGGGAGGATTGCTGGTGAGCGGCGGGGTCGCGTCGTTGTTGTCCGGATGTTCTGACGCGCCAGCAAAGGAAAAACAAAACTCGATGTCCTCACTACCACCCATAAATCCCGAACCCGACCTGGAAATCAATTTGACTGCTTTGCAGGCCGAACAGGCCATTTTTGACGGGGCGAAAACGAAGGTCTGGCGTTACCAGGCCAGCCTGGTGCGCGGCGACCCGGCCAGCCTGCAAGCGATCCCCAATTCCTACCTGGGGCCAGTCGTGCGGGTAAAAACCGGGCAGCGCGTACGGGTGAATTTCACCAACGAACTTACCGAAGAGAGCATTGTGCATTGGCACGGACTGCGCGTCCCCGCTGAGATGGACGGCCACCCGATGTACGCCGTCCCACCCGGGGGGAGCTATCGTTACGAGTTCCCGGTGCTGAACCGGGCGGGAACCTACTGGTTCCACCCGCACCCCGACCAGCTGACCGGCTCGCAGGTCTACCACGGATTGGCCGGGTTATTCATCGTCTCGGATGACGAAGAATCGCAGGCGGGGCTGCCCTCCGGCGATTACGATCTTCCGCTGGTGATCCAGGATCGCCAGGTGGATGCCAATAACCAGTTTGTTTATTTGCCATCAGGCAACATGGATCAAATGCTGGGCATGTTGGGCGACACCATCCTGGTCAACGGCCAGCCTGATTTCGTCCTGCCGGCCGCGGCTGCGGTTTACCGGCTGCGGCTGCTGAACGGCTCGAATGCGCGCATCTATAAGCTGGCCTGGGAAGATGGCACGCCGCTGACTGTGATCGGCACAGATGGCGGCCTGCTCGAAGCGCCTATTCAGCGCCCCTACGCGATGCTGGCCCCGGCCGAGCGCATCGAATTGTGGCTGGATTTGCACGCACGCGCGGTTGGCAGTTCGCTGCGGTTGGTCAGCCAGTCCTTTGACGCGGGCATTTCTGGCATGATGGGTTCAAATGGCGCATTGGCCAATGGCGCCCCCTTTCCGGTGCTGACCGTGCGCGTGGAGCGGGCGGGAACCAGCGCGTCGCCCGCGCTGCCGCAGAAGCTTTCCAGCATCCCACGCTTCCAGGCAACCGAGGCAGCCAACCAGGGCAGCCCGCGCACCTTCACCCTGGGGA
>JBBRWF010000079.1:0-11970 GCA_038249405.1 Anaerolineales bacterium | reverse complement strand
GTCTTAGACGACTCCAACAAACCATTTTTCAAGTGGTTCACAGGCGCAAAAACCAATATTTGCCATAATGCCATCGACCGGCATCTAAAAACCTACCGCAAGAACAAACTGGCGCTCATCTGGGAGAGCGAAGACGGCAAGGTAGACCGGACTTTCTCGTACTATTCCATGAATCGCGAAGTAAGCCGCATGGCAAATATCATCAAAGCCATGGGTATAACCAGGGGCGAGCGAGTCACAATTTATATGGGCCGCGTGCCCGAAATTGTGTTCGCCATGCTTGCCTGTGCCAAAATCGGAGCGATCCATTCCGTGGTATTCGGTGGATTTTCAGTGGATGCGCTGCAGGGCCGCATTGCAGATAGCGAATCAAAACTGGTGATCACCTGTGATGGATCCTTCCAGAACGGCAAACTGGTTGAACTCAAACGCATTGTAGATGATTCGATCAAACACTGCCCAACCGTGGAAAATGTGATCGTCGTCAAACGCACCGGTCACGATGTTCCGATGGAAGCCGGCCGCGACCACTGGTATCACGATCTGTGCGCCCTGCCGATTGCTAATGGCAAATGCGCCACCGAAGTAATGGATGCCGAAGACCCGCTCTTCATCCTTTACACCTCCGGTTCTACGGGCAAGCCCAAAGCCATTCTGCACACGCACGGCGGCTACATGGTCGGAACGTATGCCACGCTCAAGTATGTCTTTGACATCAAAGACGAAGACCGCTTCTGGTGTACCGCTGATCCGGGCTGGATCACAGGACATTCCTACATTGTGTACGGTCCGCTGATCAACGGCGCAACCGTCTTTATGTTCGAAGGCGGGCCATCCTTCCCGTACCCCAACCGCTGGTGGCAGCTGATCGAACGCTACGGCATTTCCATCTTCTACACCGCACCCACCGCCATCCGCGGCCTGATGCGCTTTGGCGAAGCCTGGCCTGCCAAACACGACCTTTCATCGCTGCGCCTGTTGGGCTCCGTAGGTGAACCAATCAATCCCGAAGCCTGGAAGTGGTTCTACCGCGTGATTGGCAAAGATAAATGCCCGATCATCGATACCTGGTGGCAAACTGAAACCGGAGCCTTTATGATTACCCCCACACCGGTTGTTCCACTAAAACCCGGTTCTGGCACACGCGCCTTTTTTGGACAAGAAGCCGAGATTGTGGATGAAGAAGGTAACCCGGTGGGTGATGGAGCCGAAGGCTACCTGCTACTCAAGAACCCATGGCCATCCATGCTGCGCACCATTTACGGCGACCCTGACCGCTATGTGAAATCTTACTGGAGCAGGTTCCCGGGCAAATACATGACCGGTGACTCGGCCCGGCGTGATAAGGATGGTTATTACTGGATCATCGGCCGTGTTGATGATGTGATCAAGGTTTCCGGGCACCGCCTGGGTACCGCTGAAGTTGAATCAGCACTGATCACGCACCCGGCTGTGGCCGAATCAGCCGCGATCGGCCTGCCGCACGAAATCAAAGGCCAGGCAATCTACTGCTTTGTGCAGCTCAAACCCGGGTTTGTCGGCACAGAAGAGCTTAGCGAGGAACTGCGCCAGCACGTGGCCTTGCACCTTGGGCCAATCGCACGTCCAGAAGAAGTGAGGTGGATCGACAAGCTGCCCAAGACCCGTTCAGGCAAGATCATGCGCCGCGTGTTAAAAGCCCGCGCCCAGGGACTGCCCGAAGGCGACCTTTCAACTCTGGAAGAGTAATCTCTTCCCAAATTTGCTACAAAAACTCTGTGGAAAGTATATCTCCGCAGAGTTTTTTGTTTAGATGAAAAGGGCACAACCACCCAGTTTTCAGCGATCGAAGCTTCACTCAAATAGCGATAACATCCCCTGAAAGGCCGCTGCCGCCATCAATGCCTGGCGAATATGCAGCTGGTCATGATCCACCATAAACCCGACCAATTCGTGAATGGTCGTGGGGCCAAAGATGGTATGGCGCGCCGGTCGCTGCCAATCAGTTTCCTTCAGACACGCCAGCCGCTCAACAAGCTGTTGGCGGGCTGTCACAAAGTGAGCCAACTCATCGGCTGGATTTTGCTGGTTGTATTGACGTTCTTCGGCCCATTGATCAGTGGTCTGCGCCGCAATGACCGGATTTTCTCCATTCAAGATGGCGTCCAGCCGCACGAGATTAACCTCTGCGTCAACAT
Source organism: Anaerolineales bacterium (assembly GCA_038249405.1). GTDB lineage: Bacteria > Chloroflexota > Anaerolineae > Anaerolineales > Villigracilaceae > UBA5195. The sequence goes on along the minus strand of JBBRWF010000079.1, from coordinate 9,793 downwards.
CCCGCAAATGGCACAGCACTTCCAAAAAGGACCATTCTCCGGGTTGGGTACGGCCTGTCCATTGCGATTCCGTCATAGCCAGGGAAACCGTGTGCAAAACCGCCGGGGTAGCCTGTAAAAATGCACCCAGGGCGCTAGGTGCATGATAATCCACCTTCAAACCGCTCAGATCGGTGGTCTCAAGGTAATTGCGCAAATCAGCAAATCCGCCCTGGGCAATACCCGGCTGTGCGGCTTGATCGTCTTTTTTCAACCAGAAAACCGGCAAGCCCGCCTGCTGCGAGGGGATCACATCCCGTTCCATGCTGTCGCCCACCATCATCACAGGCGAATCTGCCCAACCCATGCGCGCCAAAAATTCAGGGTAATAAGCCACAGAAGCCTTGGCAAAGTGAAAGCTCTGAAAGTCTGAAATCAGCGTGAAAGGGTATTTTTCGGGTGCAAGACCTGCCCAACGCAAACGGTGCAAAATCGCCTTGCGCGGAAAAAGCGGGTCAGTCGCAATAGCAACATTCCACCCCTGTGAAAATGCCCATTCGACCATTTCAACAGCACCAGGCATAGGCCGCGTCAGAGGTTGAAGGGCCGGAAAAACCTCATCGTAAAAATACTCCAGTTCGCCAGCCATCTGTTCTCTAGGCAGCCCCAGCGCCGGGTAAAAATGCTGGCTAAAAACCTGTTCGAGCGTCATATCCACACTTTTGCTGTCATACATGATCTGCGTGCTTCGCAGCAGCGCATCGATGAACTGCTGCGGAGCAATGCTTTTCGCAAAATGCCCGGCCAGTTTTTTGAAGTAACCCGGCAGGAACGCATCCAGGTTTGTTTCGAGCAAGGTATCGTCAAGGTCAAAAAGTAAGCTAAAGGTCATTTTTCACTTCAAAGACAGGTGGGATGGGGTGACATTCGCCGCAGCCAATTTGCGGCTCTTTGACATTTTGCCTGGATTTTTCACAATAGGCGGTCACCCGCACTCGCCGCATAAAACCGGCGTTCATCGGGCGGGCAATCGTAGCATGTAGTTGAATAAACTCGCAGGCATTCGCGCGCGCAATCGGCGGCGCAGGGCAGGTTTTGCACAGATCGGCAGTCCACTTCTGCCCCGAAGCCTCTAAAAGACGGCATTCTTCCACGGAACGACCGCGGAAATAATCACCATAAAAATACTTGCAATCAAAACCAGCTGGAGTGCGCATTTCCAATTCCTATTCTACAGGTCAACAATTGGCGATTGTATCACCAAAAATAAATCCCCCGACAATAATTCTGCCCGAGGATTATAAAATGCTTTAGCCGATTGCCGGGTTACACACGGGTCAGGTATTCGCCAGTGCGAGTGTCTACGCGAATAGTATCGCCTTCTTTAACGAAATTGGGCACCTGGACTGAAACCCCGGTTTCCACTTTCACCTTTTTGGTGACGCCTGTGGCGGTATCGCCGCGCACAGCAACTTCCGCGGTGATGACCTTCAAGTCTACCGAAGTCGGCAGTTCAATGTCAATCGCTTCACCATCGTAGAAAGTGAGTTTACACTCCATGCCTTCTTTTAGATACCCGGTGCTTTCGCCCAGAATATCGCCTTTTATGGCTGGCTGTTCGTAAGTCTCACCATCCATGAAATGATAAAAATCGCCATCGGTATAAAGGTAAGAAACATTGTGATAATCCATGCGGGCTTCTGGAACACGATCGCCAGACTGGAAGGTCTTTTCAATATTCGCGCCTGTGCGCAGGTTGCGCGCTTTGATTTTGATGGTGGCGTTGCCGCGGCCCGGTTTATGATGGCTGTACTCCAGCACCTTGAAAAGCTGGTTGTCATATTCAAACGTAACGCCCTTGCGAAGTTCATTTACATCAATCATGTATTTCCTCTTTTGGTCTTTTCCTATGAAATTAGAGCGAAACGATTATAGCACCAGTCATTATTTAATGGCGGGTGATTTGTGAAAATATGCGCGGCAAAGGTAAAAAATAAAAGGCCAGGATATTCATCATCCATATCCCGGCCTGAATAACCTACTTTTTCTCTTCGGTCTTCTTCAAATCCAACTTCATCTGCAATTCGGCAAGCTGCTTGTCAGATGCAGGAGAAGGCGCATCTGCCATGAGATCGCGGCCAGCCTGGTTCTTGGGGAAGGCGATCACTTCACGGATATTGGGCTCATCCGCGAAAATCATCACCAGCCGGTCAATCCCGGGCGCAATACCGCCGTGAGGAGGCGCGCCGTATTCAAAAGCTTCGATCAAATGCCCAAATTTCGATTGGATTTCATCGTCCTTCAGACCCAGCAGCTGGAACACCTTCTGCTGAATATCGCTGCGATGAATACGAATTGAACCGGAGGCAGTTTCATACCCATTCAGCACCATATCGTACGCATCCGAAAGAATGCTGGATGGATCAGTCTCAAACTTGGGCAGATCTTCCATTTTGGGCATGGTAAAGGGGTGATGCGCAGCCGCCCAGCTCTGGTCTTCCTCTTTCCACTCAAACATCGGGAAGTCAACCACAAAAGCAAAAGCCAGCACATCCGGGTCAGCCAGTTTCAGACGGTCGCGGAACAGCAGGCGCAAAGCACTGAGCGTTCTGTTTGCCACAGCCTTCTGGTCCGCAATAAACAAGACCAGGTCGCCAGTGGTTGCGCCGGTTTTCGCCTTGATGGCCTCGACTTCATCCGATGTAATGAATTTCTGGGCGGTGCCCTTTACCCCTTCAGCCGTTAAAGCCAGCGTTGCAAGACCCTTAGCGCCTTGTTCACGGGCAAAAGTTGTCAGTTCATCCACATCGCGGCGCGTGTATTCAGCGCAGCCAGGCACGACGATGCACTTGATCGCCCCCCCCGATTTCAGCACATTCTGAAAGACCATAAAACCACTCTGCACCAAAGTCTCGCCCAGGTCATACAGTTCCATGCCAAAGCGCAGATCGGGTTTATCAGACCCGTAACGCTCCATCGACTCGGTATACGTCAGGCGCGGCCAGGGTGAAGAAAGCAGGCGCTTGGTGGGCAAAATCGCCGAGACCATCTCGGTGAACAGTTCTTCCACCACAGCCAGCACATCATCTCGGTGCACAAATGACATTTCCAGGTCAAGCTGGGTAAACTCCAACTGGCGGTCACCGCGCAGGTCTTCATCCCGAAAACAGCGCGCAATCTGGAAATACTTATCAAAGCCAGAGACCATCAAAAGCTGTTTAAGCTGCTGCGGAGACTGCGGCAGCGCGTAAAATCTGCCCGGCTGCATGCGCGAGGGTACCAGAAAATCCCGCGCGCCTTCGGGGGTAGTCTTAAACAGCATGGGCGTCTCAATTTCAAGAAAGCCCCTGTCGCTCAAAAAATCGCGGATAAACTTGACCACCCGGTGACGCAGCATCAGGTTTTTTTGCAAGCGCTCATGACGCAGATCAAGATAGCGGTATTTTAACCGGATGGCTTCATCTGTATCTTCATCTTTGTTGACCAGAAAAGGCAGAGCTTTGGCAGGGTTTAAGACCTCCAGCCTGATCACTTCCACTTCCACCTGGCCGGTAACCATGTTCGGGTTTTCAGCCCCGGCCGGGCGCAAGCGCACCAGGCCCGTGATTTGCAGCACCCATTCGGAGCGCGCGTTTTGCAAAGCAGCCAATCCTTCTTTGGAAGGATCGCCCACCACCTGGACGATGCCGTAGCGGTCGCGCAGATCAATAAAAGTGACGCCGCCGTGATCACGCTGGCGGTGCACCCAGCCAGCCAGGCTAACAGTCTGCCCTGCGTGCGCGGCACGAAGTTCGCCACAAGTGTGAGTTTTATACATACCAGACCTCCTGAATGAAATTAACCATATACAGCAAAGATTGCAGCTTACAAAAAATATCGCCCGTTGCTCTTAATCGTCAACAAACCAACTGCCGACGGACAAGATGCTTCGGGCGACTGACGCTTATCGTTTCGCGGGTTACTCAGGCAGCAACTGCCTATCGGCGCGACGCCAGTCGACCGACAGATTATTATCATCATTATCTTGCGAAAAATGCAGCCTGCATACCATCGTGCACCGATTATAGCATAATTCAGGCAGCCCGAAACGATCGCATTCGACAAATAACCTCCCGCAAACTGGTCCGTCAATGCTCCGCATTAATAGGTGACTGGCACCTTAACAACCGAACCAAACTTGTGATTTTTGGCGCAGCCCACGCCGCCATGAGGTATAATTGCACTATCCGTAACAAAGCGGAAAATTTTTGATTCTAGCCGGGTATCCTAACGGCAAGGCCTACTATGACGAAACTACCTCTCAAGCTCCCTGCCAACTATTGGCAAAATTTTACGGTCACGCTTCAAGACATTGAATTTTTACAAAACCACCTTTTTGAGACTGAAATTCCTCTCACGCCGCCGCAGCTTGCCAGTGTCATCGTAGATGAACGTATTCGACTCGAGCAGCAAGCCCAGGCCAAAAGCCAAAAAAACAGCGGGGATTTTTATCTACCCAAAGACACGTACAAACCCGGGCAGAAATTACTCTTCCCGGCGCTTGGTCTAAAAAAAGGAACCGTTGCAAGCGTCCGCCCCGGTCTAAACCCGGAAATCGGTACTTTCGATGTACTCGAAGTCAGCATGGAAGATCATACCACCCGCTTCTTCGGAGCCTCACTCGCCGAGCACAAACTCAACCAACCGCCAGAAGAAAAAACTGACCCCGAGCTGGACGTTACCACCATCCTGAATACTTATGGAGCCCTCATCGAAAAGAAACTCGACCAGGCTCTGGAAAAAGACGAAAACCTGGTACGCATCGCTGGATCCTGGTTCCCACAAGCGCTGTTGGTTAGTATCAACACCGGTCACCTCAACCTGGCTGAAGCAATCCTGGAAATGAATGGCGGCGAACCGATGACCACCACCAGCCTGATTGAACAAGTAGGCGTGCCCCGCGATTCAAACGTCACGCTCACAGAATTCTCAATGAACTACGCCCTGCAGGAAGACGGCCGTTTTGACGAGGTCGGCGCAAGCGGCGAAGTGCAGTGGTACCTTAAGCGCCTGGAACCAGACGAAGTCCAAAATATTCCGGCGGTATTAAAATACAATCCCGTCGATTATGACCGCGCCCTGCTCAGCGAACAAATGCTCGCCCTCGAAGCCCAGCTCGATGACGAACTCAGCGAAACCGAACATAAGCCCGTCAAATCTGGTGAAGCCCAGATCACATTAACCTTTCCGCACTGGCGAGCCGGCACATTGCCCATTTCTTCGCGCGTACAATCCTTCTTCCCCACCGCACTGGAAGCCCCGCGCATCCGCTTTACGATCGTCGACGGCAAAACAGGCGAGAAAATGCCCGCCTGGGTGGTGCGCGAATACGGCTATGTGTTTGGCCTGCGCAAATGGTATGAAAAACAAAAACTATTCCCGGGCGCTTATATCTCCGTTAAGCGCAGCAAAACCCCCGGTGAAGTCATCCTGGAAGCGCGCAGCCACCGCCCCAACCGAGACTGGGTGCGTACCGTCCTGGCAGGTTCTGACGGCGGCCTGGTCTTCGCCGTCCTGAAACAAGAAATCAACTGCGAATATAATGAACGCATGGCATTGGTCATCCCGGATGTGAAAGCCATGGACGCCTCTTTCCTTCAGGTTTCAAAGAGCAACGCCCCGCTCGAAAAACTCCTGCGCGATATGTTGCGCGAACTCGCCAAGTTGACCCCCCAGGGACACGTGCACGCCGAGGAGCTCTATTCAGCAGTCAATATTTTACGGCGCGTGCCGCCCGCCCCCATGCTGGCTCTGCTCGCTTCAACCAGAGATTTCGCGCATGTGGGTGATCTGCATTTCCGGCTGGTAGATAACGTCACACAAGAGGCATAAAATGAGCCTGATCAAACCAAATCTCCAAACCCACTTCCACATAGATTTTGACTGGTGGCAGCAAAACGAGAATGACTGGCATGTCCATTTGCGCAGTTTGCTGTGCGAGCAGCACCGCGATAAGCTCGTAGATATGCCCACCGGCACCGTCATCGATTTTGTTGACCCCGATACCGCCGAAGTCCGCCAGATGGACGGCTTGCAGCAGATCATTCTGGCGCACTGCTCCCAGCAGCCAGAATTTGTGACCGGGCAAACCCAGCTGGTGGAAGCCGTCTTTCGCATCTTCCTTGCAAATGGCAACAGCCCGCTCTCAGCCACCGAGCTTTCCGAAAGGCTCGGCCGCCCCGCCAACACCATCCTTATCACGCTCTCCGGGCCGCGCGTCTACAAAGGCATTCGCCCAATGCTGAACTAATCGCAAACCTGCCTCTGTAGCTCAACGGACAGAGCAGCAGCCTTCTAAGCTGTTGGTTCCGGGTTCGAGTCCCGGCAGAGGTACAACAAATTTGTGTTAATCTCTTAATTGAAACAAAGTGACAACAACCAACCCAGGGAGACAAACATGATAACCGAAAGAACTGGTTTGATAAAGTTTAGCGGCAAAGAACAAACTATTGTTGGTGATGATATCAAGGTCGGCCAAAAGGCCCCCGAATTTTTCATTCAAAAAAACGATTGGACCATCAGCAAAGGGCTCAAAGAAACCCGCCGCAAGGTGCGCCTCATTGCCTCCATCCCCTCGCTCGATACACCTGTCTGTGACATTGAAATACGCCGGTTTAACAATGAAGCAGCCAACCTGAGCATAGACATCGCCGTCATGATCATCAGCATGGATTTGCCCGTTGCCCAAAAACGCTGGTGCAGCGCCGCCGGGGTGGATCAAGTACTAACCTTCTCGGATGTTACCCGCGCCGATTTTGGGAAAAAATACGCCACCCTGATGAAAGAAGTCCGCCTCCTGCGCCGCGCAGTCTTCGTAGTGGATAAAAAAGGCATAGTTACCTATGCCGCCTACATGCCCCTCAATGGCGATCAGCCCAATTATGAAGAAGTTCTAAACGCAGCCAGGCAGGCCCTGCACGAATAAACCGGTTGTGTCATAACTTTGTTAAGTGTGGTGCCAAATCTCTGGCGTAAAAACCAGAAGTGATAGAGAATTCTGCTGTGCGGCCAGGTTAAATAACTGGCACTCCCAAAGGAAATCCTATGACGACAGTCATCAAAAAATCGCTTCAAGCTTCGAATCAACCCGATAAACGCCGCACGATCATCGCCGCGATGGGCTGGCAAGTACGCACTCAATCGCACGTGTGGAGCCCGCCAACCGATTTATACGAACTCGAAACAGCTTACATCGTCCGCATGGAAATCGCCGGTATGCGTCATCAAGACTTTTCGATCAAGATTGAAAATGATTATATTATTATCAGCGGCACACGGGTTGAAAAACCCGAACGCCGTGCCTATCACCAGATGGAACTTCGCTACGGTGAATTCAGCACAGTGATCGCCATTCCAGGCCCGGTAGATGCCGAACAGGCCAGCGCCGAATATGATGATGGGCTTCTGATCATCAGCATGCCAAAGATTTAGACCCAATAAACACTGCTCAGAAAAGGGAAATCAATATTTTTATGCCTGCATCCCGTTGGCACTCCAACCCTACAGAACTCTTCGACTGGATTGACGAAAACGACGCTGAACTGCTCGATCTGTTCATGCCCTCCATCTTTGCACGTTTTAACCAGAAAAAAGAAGACCCTGAAAAAACCGAAACCCAGACCATATCAGTGGAAATACCTGAATCCTCCCCTGATATTGTCCCCATACTGCCCCTGCGCGGCGTAGTGGTTTTTCCCCAGACCGCCGTACCGCTCACCATCGGACAGCCGCGCTCAATCAAGATGGTCGATGACGTAGTGGCCGGTACCCGCTTTATCGGGCTGGTAGCAGCCAAAGACCCCAACCTCGAAACCCCCGGACCCGCTGACCTGTATACCATTGGCACACTGGCTACCATTCACCGCCTGCTGCGCGCTCCAGATGGCACAATCCGCCTGCTGGTGCAGGGCGTAGAACGCTTCAAAGTGGTCGAGTTTACCCAGGAAGAACCCTACCTGATGGCGCGCATTGAACGCCTGCCTGAAGTGACGGAAACTGGTATTGAAATTGACGCCCTGGCGCGCAATGCCCGCGATCAATTCGCGGTGATTGCCGAATTGATCCCATCCTTTCCGCGTGAGTTGATCAGCTCTATCACCAGCATCGAAGACCCGCTACAAACGGCTTACTCAATCGTCAACTTTCAGCGCATCGACCTGGACGAAGCCCAAAAAATACTGGAAATTGACTCTGTCATCGAAAAACTGCGCCGCCTGGTCAGCTTTCTTGCGCGCGAAACAGAGGTGCTGCAGCTTGGGCAAAAGATCCAGAACGAAGCCCGCTCTGAAATCGACAAGGTGCAGCGCGAGTATTTTCTGCGCGAACAATTAAAAGCCATCCAGAAAGAACTTGGCGAACGCGACGAACAATCTGTGGAAGTTGAAGAATTCCGCAAAAAGATACTAGACGCCAAAATGCCGGAAGAAGCTGCCAAACAGGCCCAAAGAGAGCTGGACCGCATCTCGCGCCTGCCCACTGCCGCAGCCGAATACGGCGTCATCCGCACCTATCTGGATTGGCTGGTGACACTCCCCTGGTCCACCGCCACAGAGGACAACCTGGATATCGGCCACGCCCGCGAAGTGCTCGATAAAGATCATTATGGGCTCAGCGATATCAAAGAACGCATCCTCGAATTCCTGGCGGTTCGCAAACTGCGCATTGAACGCAAAGACGAGCAAACCGTTTCTGAAGATACCATCCGCCGCGACCGCGAAGGCGTGATCTTATGCTTTGTTGGCCCGCCCGGCGTTGGTAAAACCTCGCTCGGGCAATCCATCGCCCACGCCATGGGCCGAAAATTTATCCGCACCTCTTTGGGCGGCCTGCGCGACGAAGCTGAAATCCGCGGTCACCGGCGCACATACATTGGCGCCATGCCCGGTCGCATTTTACAATCCCTGCGGCGCATAGAATCACGCAACCCGGTTTTCATGCTCGACGAAGTGGATAAACTTACCGCTGATTTTCACGGCGATCCAGCCTCAGCCCTGTTGGAAGTCCTCGACCCGGAACAGAACGGCGAATTCCGCGATAATTACCTGGAAGTCGCTTACGATCTCTCCCAGGTCATGTTTATCACCACAGCCAACACCCTCGAATCCATCCCCGGCCCTCTGCGCGACCGCATGGAGATCATTTCGCTGGCAGGCTACACCGAAGGCGAAAAGACCGCCATTGCCAGGGGCTACCTGATCCCCCGCCAGATCCGCGAAAACGGCCTGAGGCTTGAAGAAGTCTCCTTCACAAACGAAGCCTTACAAGAGATCATCCGCCTGTATACCCGCGAGGCAGGCGTAAGAAACCTGGAGCGCAACATCGGCTCGGTCTGCCGCAAAATCGGCACACGCATCGCGGAAGGAAAAGCCTCCTCCTTCAACGTAACTCCGGAAGTGGTAAAGGAATTTCTCAGCCATGCGCCCTTCCCGAGACCCGAAGAATTAACACTGCGCACTTCCATACCGGGCGTGGTGCCCGGATTGGCCTGGACGCCCTATGGTGGTGATGTGCTCTTCATTGAAGCTACCCGCATGACCGGTGCAAAAGGCTTCCAGATCACCGGCTCTGTGGGCAGTGTCATGCAAGAATCAGCCCAGGCCGCCATGTCGTATGTCCGTTCCCATGCCGAACAGCTGGGGCTCGAAGCAAATTTCTTCGAGAAGTCCGATTTTCACCTGCACATCCCGGCTGGCGCGCAGCCCAAGGACGGTCCATCCGCTGGCGTTACCATTGCAACCGCCCTTACCTCGCTCATTTCCGGGCGGCCTGTTCGCCC
>JBBRWF010000078.1:0-11997 GCA_038249405.1 Anaerolineales bacterium | reverse complement strand
ATAAGGAATGCCGGGTGAAAATGGCTATTTGGCTTCCAAGAGCTTAGCAGATGCGGCTATTCGTATATCGCTAAAGCCATAAAGAGAATTGCTGAAATAAATTGCAGTTTATTCCTGACTGCTGGGATGAAAGGATGGATGAATGGTTAAGGAATTTTTGTTGCCAAATCGTTATAGTAGGGAAGGTTGCGCATATCGCCAAGAACCTTTATGTACTGGGCTGAAATCCAACCAGAACCATCCGGACTTGCCGGGTATTCAATCTGATACCACAAGTTGTTCAAGGTTAATCCAGTGATCGTGACCTTATCTTTTGGATTCAATAGTCCAAGCGAATCATAAGATTGTGCTGGCCCTTTCCGCACATTGATCTGGGCGGTAACTTCTCCTTCAGCGCCATTTGCTGAGGGAGGTGCGGGGGTGGCTGTTTCAGTTGGGGCGGGAGCGGAATTTAATTCCTGTGTTGCGGCCGGACCTTGAGGTGTGGGCGTGACTGGTGTGCCGAGTACATCGTAGTAGGGCAGCCCACCAAAGCCGTCATTGGCCTGTAACAACTCGGCCAGAATCCAACCTTTACCATCTGGCCCGGATGGGTAGTCAATTTGTACCCAGGCATTCTCCTCAATACGCCCTCTGAATGTAACCTTTTGTCCGGGTTGCAAGATGCCCATGCTTAAGAAACCCACGCTGGGGCCAATGCGTACATTGGCCGGTTGGATCAGAGTGCCATATTTGGGCCAATCGGCGGGCGACGGAGCTGGTGGCAGCGGGGTGCCGGTAACGTAGAAGAGGAAAGGCGGCAGCATGATGGGCAGTTCTTCTTGACCGTTTGGGTAAATCAAGATGGGTAGTAGCCCCATATCTGCATCCAATGTAATGGCTTTGACCGTCACCCAGCCTGTGCCGGTGGGAGAATCTGCATAGATGATATACAACCAGGTAGCTTCTGCATTGCGACCTATCACACCAACATTTTGTCCTTGCATTAGTCCACCCACGTCATGCGCTTTGCTCTTGCCTGGGATGCCGCGTACATTGGCATTTGCTCGCATAACACCTGGCAAAGGTTTGATGGTTGGAATACTGGTTGGAAGAAGGATTGTAGTGGCAGTAGGCGCCTGGGTTTCGGTGGGGGCAACAGATGCGGTTGGTGTAGCGAATGCAGCCACCTCACTTAATCGCACGAAGGCAGTGCCTGCGGCTGCAGTCAGGATACTATTTGGATCAGTTGTGGGGGGGGGGGTGGCTGCGCCCGGTAAGGCACAACTCGCCATTGTCACGGCCATCAGCAGGAGGCCAATAAGGGTTCGAGTTGGGTTCAAAATTAGCTCCTAATGGTTTAGCGTTCAGAACGGATGGTCAATATGTATTTCGTGTAGCGAAGAGCGCTTGCAGAACCATCCGCGCTGAGCACCAAGATATATTCCTGCCCACCAAGTACTTTAATGGCAAAATCATAATTGCCACAAAGCAGAGGTCGGGTATCTGGCACAGGCAAACTATTTTTTTCAAGGATAGCGGTTATTCCGCCATTGCCGCTGCATTCCAATTTCAAGTAAAGGTAGGTGGCTTGATTGTTTGGTTCGTAAGGGATAAAACTTACCCAGTCAGATGCATCACCGCTGGGAGAAGAAAGTTCACTGGAATAAGCGATTTCTCCGGCGGCATCGCGCGCAAACTTTATTTTCGCTCCAGGGGCTTTTTCTGAATCGCTATCCGCGGCGGCAGGTGAGAATGCTGTGGGTGTCAGGGTTACCTTTCCGGGAGCAGGCGGCGGTGTACCTGCCGCAAGGAAGTTGCCCTGGTTGTCAAAAAACGGCAGACCGTTAAGGTCGGAGTTGAGCAGGTAGGAGGCAGCTACCCAGCCTTTGCCATCCACCCCGCCTTCATATAGAATTTGTACCCAGACGTTGTTTTGGCTGCGCCCCGTGAGAGTTACCAGCGTACCCGCGTTAATCATTCCAAGCGATTCAAATGTCTGTGCCGGGCCTTTGCGGACATAGATCTGTGCGCTCAAGCTGGCTGTATGAGGTGCCGGGGTGGGGGTTGGTACAGGCCCGGCGGGTGTTGGGCTTTGTGCGGATGCAGCCTGGGCTGCGGGGATATACTCAACAACCGGGATTGCACTGATCTCGCCATCAACTTTTACAAACTCAACCGTGATCCAGCCGGTTGAGCTTGAATTTTCAGGATAGACGATTTCCAGCCAGGCGCTTCCGGAGTCCCGTCCAATAACTCTTACCTGAGCGCCAAATTCGAGCTGGCCCAGCGAAGTTAACTTTTTATCGGGGCCAACCCGTACATTGACCTGCGTGCTCAGCGTAGCCAACATCGGTTTGAGGGTTGGCGTAATTGTGGGAGTTACGATGGTGGCTGAAGGACGTGGTGTGAAAGTAGAAACCAGGGTTGCCGTAGAAAATGCCAATGGGGTGATGGTAGCGGTTGTGGTCAGGGAAGTTGGAGCTGCCTGAAAAGAGCAGGCGGTGATAAGCAATAAGGGGAGAAGCAAAATCATTCGCATATATTGATTGTAACAAAAAAACTGACGTTAACGGTGTTTAACGCCCAACCAGCCGACTAACCCATAAGTAACCCCGGCGACGATCAAGGTGAATTTTATGGTTGCGCATCCCGCGGCGATTTGCGGATAAGGGCTGAACGGGTTCCCCAGTAAAATGGTGAATAGCGCCATGTTCTCAAAAGTATCGAATACTGGAGCAGCAAGAGCGCCCCAGCCTAGAATTGCGCCCAAGGCTGGCCAGATACCAGGCCGGCGTGAACAGACCAAGAGTACACCGAGGCTGAGTGCAATAGCGTAAACTGGCATAAATAGAAAATCAAACCCCAGGCCAAAGGCATTGTTAAGCTGCGCTTGCGCATTCCAGGAATCCAGCATGGCACGGGCTTTTTCTGATGAGCCAGCCAGTTCAAACGAGACAATCCCGGATGGAGCAACAGAAGTGCGCAGAGGCTGATCGAGAATTTGAAAAATGCCAAATCCTGCTATGGTCAGTACGATGAAAATTAAAAACAATCGCAGGCGGAACGATGGAGTGACAAATTCAAGCGGATGTTTTATCGACATGAGTTAACTCACTTAAGATTTTTGTGATAAACACGATTATTTTTATACTCCACCCCGTTTAAGTTTTTCAGGTCGGCACGCATTTGTTCGGTGGTTTCGGCAACCTGGGTCATTTCCACATGGGCGAACTGACCAAAATTTAACAGAGTCTCGCCCATTTCATAATAAAGGATGGCATTGCCGCCGTGCCCTTGAAATTCGGGCAGAATGCCCATGCCGTTGACGGCGACGGTTTTTGTCCGGCGCATTTCAAGCAGCAAATCGGGCAATCCAAAAGGCAGAAGTTTGCCCTTTGCACGCTGAAGTGCGGCTGAGACATCGTGAAAGGCAAACAGGAACCCGACCACTTCCTCACCGTGTGTGATGATTTTGATCAAGCGGTGATCGGCGACCGTCATAATGTTATCTACAACGAATTTAATTTCCCTGGGGGTGAAAGGATAATATTCCCAATTGTTCACGAAGGCTTTGTTGTAGGCTTCACCGATCCGCGGCGCCCATTGCAGAAGTTCGCGCTTGTTCTTGAATTTCTTGACCTTTAGTCCGCCGCGTTCCAGTGCGCGGCGCGCTATGCGCTCCACTCGCTCTGGAATACGGAAGTTATCTGCGGGTAAATAACATGATACGAAATCAACCTCTTTTTTATAGCCCTGTGCTTCGATGAGCCGCGGATAATAGGCGTGGTTGTAGTTGAGCATGGTCATGGTTTGGCGATGTTCAAACCCCAATATGAGTGTGCCGTATCCATCCAACGGACCCATCCCTTTGGGGCCGATGATGCGCGTCAAGCCGCGTTTTTTCGCCCAATCTTCCACTGTGTTAAATAAGGCAGTGGAAGCCTCCTGGTCATCTTCACACTCAAAAAAATAAAAATCTGCTTCACGAGTATTGTGATAGGTGTTGAACGGCTTATTTTGAATGGCGGCGATACGGCCAACATCCCGACCGTCGCGCACCGCCAGGAAGAACTCCACATCCGAATGTTCGTAAAAGGGATGTTTGTGTGGGTCAAGCTGCGCGTAGGCGTCAACATCCAAGGGTGGTACCCATTGAGGGCAATTTGCATAGATGTGGTAGGGTAAACGCATAAAACGTTTGACCTGGGATTTGTTCCCCGGTTCAACTTTTTCAATTGTCAGCATGAGGGGCTCCTCAATAGTGGAATAGACAGAGTATATAACACTTTGGCGTTTATGCAACGTGATCGATAATTTAATTTCAAACTTTTCTGCCCCTGATACTTGCTTTTAACTCGCTGGTGAGCCTTGCAAATCTGCAAACTCATTTGGTACCCAAGTACCCTACCCGCATCAGGGTTCATTATCTATAATCCAAACTGATAACAAAGTAAGTTGACAATTCAAAATGATAAAGGTAAACCGGGTGAAAACCCGGGACGCAAAGCTATGGGTCTTCAGCCGCCAATCGCGGGCTATGACTGCCAGGCCGCCGAATTTTATGAGTTATTCCCACGGCCTGGATCCCAGGTCGTGATTTTTTTTGTGCCGGCCTGCAAAAAATAGGAGTTTTGTATGCAAGCCAAAAATATATACCGGTTTTTTAGCGGGTTAGTGGTGATTACGTTTTTGATCAGTACCAATCTTGTGGCGCACGCTTCCCACCCAGCTTCTTCCTCAGTGGCTACTGCCAACCCAGTCAGGCTGGCCTGGTTTTACAAGCCGCCTGCCGATGGTAATTTGCAATTGATTGCCAGCAATTTCAGTACCTATATCATGACCAAAGGAAACGAATCTGCGCGTGACCAATTGTTATTTCTGGGGGCGCCGCGCCCGGTCTGGGAGTATTTGCGCTTTGAAGCTATTATGGATCCTGGCTCTTGCAGCGCTATGCCGTGGAAAAACCAGGTGGCCTACCTTGCTGGAGATTTTTGTACAATCAGCAGTCAGCACCCGGATTGGTTCCTGCTTACCACGGGCGGCAGCCGGATCACTCATATGACAGGCAGCACAAAGTTTATATTGATGGATCCAGGGAATGCTGGTTGGCGTGCATTCTTCCTGGAGCGGGTTAGCCAGATCCTGGCTGCGGACCCGGTTTGGGATGGCGTCTTTTTGGATAATGTTGAGGCAACTAATGCGTTTCATATTAATGCCGGTGAAATTTTGGCTGCTTATCCGGATAACGCTAGTTTTCAGGCAGCAGTTCAAGGTTTTTTGCAGTACTTGCGTGTTAATTATTTTCAACCACACAACAAGCAATTGCTGGCAAACCTGATATCGCGCACCGATGATTCCCAATTTACCAGTTACCTGACCTACCTTGACGGGGTTATGCACGAAGGGTGGGCGATTGATGACCCCAACCGCTGGCGTTCTGCTTCTACCTGGGAGAAACACATGGCATTGGCTGAACAGACCCAGGCGTTGGGAAAGTCGATCATCCTTGTTTCGCACGGTGCACAAACGGATTTGGAATTGCAGAAATTTGCGTATGCTTCTTATCTGTTGATTATGAATGAAAAAGCATCCTTCAGATATGGCATGGATACGGCATATAACCAGGCCTGGCTATTCGATACTTACAAGATTGACCTGGGTTCTCCGTTAGGCAGGCGATATCAAAGAGGAACTGCCTGGAAGCGTGATTTTTCCAACGGGTTTGTCAGCGTTGATCCAAACAGTCATGCGGTTGTGATTCAATTAACTAGTGCTTCTCCCACTGCCACCAGTATTCCATCCACCGCAACACCGGCTGCAAACACCTTTAGGGATGTTCCAGTGAATTACTGGGCTTTTCCCTGGATTGAGAGCCTGTTCTCAGCAGGGGTCACATCTGGTTGCGGCCCCGCCAATTTTTGCCCGGAAGGTCTGGTGACTCGTGACCAAATGGCAGTTTTTGTTGAGCGCAGTTTGCATGGGCGAGGCTATATTCCATTACCTGCAACTGGCGGTGTATTTACCGATGTTTCTGCGGCCTATTGGTCGGCAAGCTGGATTGAAGAATTTGTAAAAGATCGTATCACTATTGGGTGTGGGGGTGGTAACTATTGTCCGGGTGCTGTTGCAACCCGAGCGCAGATGGCAGTATTTTTATTGAGAGCAAAGTATGGAAGTGATTACACACCGCCGCTTTCCAGTGGTTTGATTTTTGCAGACGTTTCATCGGATTATTGGGCGGCTGCCTGGATTGAGAAACTGTCCGCAGATGGAATCACCACCGGTTGCGGGACGGGAAATTACTGCCCCGATAACCCGCTGACCCGTGCGCAGATGGCGGTCTTTCTTGTGAAAATGTTTAATCTCAAATAGACGATTGATACTTTTCCTGTGGTTCGACGTATACTTATTCTGGAGGAACCCAATAAATGACAGAGACAAAATTTCACACCGAAGAGTTTTCAGTTAATGGCGAAGAGATACTGGCGCGTGTTAAGCAATTGCTGCGCGAAGGAAATATCCGCCGTGTGGTTATTAAGGATAAGGACGGGCACATTCTGGTTGAGTTTCCGTTGACCGTAGGTGTGGTAGGCGTTGCACTGGCGCCTGTGCTAGTTGCTGTCGGCGCGCTGGCTGCGATGCTTACGGAGGCAACCATCCTGGTTGAAAAAGTGGATGAGGATAGGCCGGTTGACGAAAAAATGGATGAACAGAAATAACACAATCGCCCACATCGAAAAATGTGGGCGATTGTGTTAACAAGATGAGATGTAAGGCTAAGGCGCAACGTTGTAGTGCACATCCACGCTCATCCCAACCAGCAAGCCGGTAGGGGGATTATCCAGCTGAATTTCTGTCTGGTAGACCACATCGCCGCCCACGGTATTCGATACAGGTGAAATGCGGGTTACGTGTCCTAGAATGTCCTGGTTAAGAGCCTTGATGGATATTGTGGCTTCCTGACCAATCTGTACTTTTACCACATCCCGTTCGCTAAGGTCGGTGGTCTCGACATGCAAGTCTGCCACATTGCTGATATAAAACACAACCAGGCCGGGAGATACAACCTCGCCCGGAATTCCGCTAACGGAAACAACTACACCTGCGATTGGGGATACCAGGCGGGTGTGTGCCAGTCTATCCTGCGCGGCAGCCAGGGCATCGCGAGCCTGCCCCAGACGCGCCAGATTGCCACCAGTGGCTTGGGCTGGCACCTGGTCACCTTTTACTGCTGCAAGGTACCATTGTGCTTCTTGCACGGCCGCTTTGGCCGCATCCAGGTTGGCTTGCGCCAGAGCAGCATCCACCTCGGTGGGCTTGCCCGTGTACCAGTTGTATTTGGAAATCAGGCTGTTTAAGTATAACTGTGCGTTGGTCATTGCTACCAGCGCGGCGGCTTTTTTACTATCGCCGTCTTCAAGCCTGGCAACCGAGCGGTAGGAATCAGCTGCGCGAGCTAGTGCTTGTTTGGCAAGGTCAATTTCGCCCTTGGTGTTATCAATTAAAGTATCAGAAGCGCGTGGATATAAATTGCTGTCAACCTTATCCGCTGAATCAAGCAAGTTTTGTTGAGCATTCGCCAATGCCTGTGCGGCAGCGGCCTGGGCAGATGGGGAAGTAAGTTCCTTTAGCGTACGCTCGGCCTGAATAACATCCAACTGAACGGACGTGTTATCCAGTTCTGCGAGAATGTCGCCAACTTTCACTGTATCACCGGCGGCAAAATTGACTGCCTTGAGGCTGCCAGATTGTGTGAAAGCCAATTTTGCATCCTGTGCAGCTACTACAAAGCCGGAAGCAGAGGCCTGTGAGCCTGATGTGGAACTGGCGGGTGATTGCGCAGAGCCAGATTCGAGCACGACTGTAGGCAGCGCAGTTGCGGTACCTTTGGCTGCGCAAGCTGTAAGCAGCACGCCGAACAGGATCGTTAAACCAATTTTAACCTTCATTATTTACTCCTGAAATGGATTATTATTTTCATCACATCTACTCTTAAATTTGCCTGTATTTGCGGATGCTATGGCTAGCATTCTTGAGTAGATAATCCAAAGTTTATCATTCCGACACTATCAAACCATCTCGAAGAGTCACAACGCGCCGCGCATATTTGATTACACGCGGGTCATGGGTGGCAAAAACAAATGTAACACCGGTCTCCTTGTTGAGGCGGGTCATAATTTCCATAACCTGTTCACCGTTTTGGGTATCAAGGTTGGCGGTAGGCTCGTCCGCGAGGATTAAGGCGGGTCTGGTTGCCAGAGCACGGGCAATGGCAACACGCTGCTGTTGCCCGCCACTCATCTGGTCAGGACGATTATTGGCGCGTTCGGTAAGGTCAACCGCTTTGAGTAGTTCTGTCACACGCTCGCGTCTTTCTGCCGGGCTGTGACCGTTAAGCAGCAGCGGCATTTCAATGTTTTCGTAAGCCGTAAGAGTGGGAATTAACGCAAAAAACTGGAAAATGAACCCGATATGACCCTTGCGCATGTCGGCACGCTGATCGCGATTGAGTCGGGTGACATCCTTGCCATCCACCCACACCGAGCCGCTGGAAGGCTGGTCCAGGCAGCCGATGAGCTGCAGCAAGGTGGTTTTTCCAGAACCGGATGGCCCCACCAGGGCAGTGAATTCGCCGTTTTCGATGGTCAGGTTGACGCCGCGCAAAGCGCGGGTTTCAACAGTGCCGATTTTGTAGACTCGTGTAACATTCTCGATTTTTGTGACTTCCATCTTTTGTCTCCTATCCACGGATCACTTCAGAGTATCTGCGCAATTCTGGAATGATGTTGGTTTTATTTGCCGCGAAGCGCATCAACGGGTTCCATGCGAGAGGCCATGAAAGCTGGATTGAGCCCAGCCAGTACAGCGACAATGAGGGCAACTATGGATAATTTGATCGTATCTGGCATGGTCAACTGGGCGTAAATAGTATCCTGTAATAAAAGACCACCACTGGCGCTAAGGCCCATGTTGCCGATGTAATAGCCGTAGGTGCTGAAATACCAGACCATGGCGCCACCGATCACATACCCAAGCAGGATACCCCCCAATCCAAGTGCGAACGATTCCGTCAGGAACATGATCATGATGCGCCATGATTTCATGCCAATCGCTGAGAGGATCCCGATTTCGCGGGTGCGTTCGTAAACGGTCATGACCAGGGTATTGGTGATGACCGTGCCGGTGATGCCGAGGATGATCAGGTAAAAAATCACCATGAATGAATTTGCCATGTTCTCGGTCTGCGTGAGCAATTGATTCATGTCCATCCAGGTCAGGATTTTATATTGTGAGCCGGTAAGGGCGGCCTTGACGGCATCCGCCTGGTTTTTATCGTGCAGCAGTACGAAGATGGTGCTGGCGTGATTATTAGTGCCTGTGATGGCCTGAGCCTTGGTCAGGGGTAGAAATACGGTTCCCAGATCATACCCGGTTATTCCGGTGCTGAAGATACCCCGCACAGTGAAGGGCTGTTCGATCACATCGCCGTTGGATGTATTTGTAAGTAATGTGAAGGAACTGCCCACATCCAATCCGAGTTTTTTCGCCAGGGCTTCCCCGATCAGGATACCTTCATGGTCGTCAGTAGTCAGGAATTCCCCGCGAAGCATGCCTTTTTTGTACATATCGTTGGCAGGGGAGGCCGGGTCAATGCCGATAATACGAACGCCGCGCGAATCGTTGCCGGATGCCACGATACCGCTGGCAAACAGGCGCGGTGTGGCGGCCTGGACAGGTGCGAGTGAAGCGATTTTAGAGGCAAGATCTGCCGGGTTTTCGATCAAGTCTTTCCAGGCCAGACTGGTTTTGTTAATGTCGTAATTTTCCGCCCGTACTTGCAGGTGACCGCTTTCAAAGCGCAGGCTGGTATCCAGCGCGCCTGACATTTCGCCGTTGATAAAAGCGGCAACTGTTAGCAAAACGCCCAGGCCCATGCCAAGTGCTAGTGCTGAAAAGAAGGAGCGGCGTTTATTGCGTGCCAGGTCGCGGAATGCCATTGTGATTAATTGGATCATATGCGGCTCCTAAACAAAATGAAGCGCTTCTGCTGGTTCGCGGCGCGAGGCTTCGATGGCGGGATAGAGTGAGGCGAGACCGCAAATAACGATCACCATGATGATGCGTTTTGGAAGCTGTTCCAGACCAAGACCGGGGTAGATCCGACCGCTTACCAGCGCCATATATTCAGTGATTGTGGTATAAGCGCCGAAGTCCATCCCGATTTTGCCAAAGATCAGATTGATCGCAAGCCCAAAAGAAACACCAAAGATTACTCCCACTAACCCGATCATCAGACCTTCCAAGATAAACATGAATCCGATCTGGCGCGGCTTAAATCCCAGCGCCCCAAGCATACCAATCTCTCGAGTCCTTTCGTAAACCGCCATCATCAGTAAGTTGAAAATCCCGATGCCTGAAATCAAGTAGATGAACACGCTGAGGACATCCATGGCGCCGCCTTTTCCGTTTACGGCTGCCTGGAGTTCAGGGAAACTGGTCTCCCAGGAGGTAATTTCGAATGCGGGGAACTGTGCTTTGAGTGGAGACATAACGGCGGCTTCCTGCCCAATACTTTGCAGGACAATCGCTATTTCGGTGGATTGATTTTCAAGGCTGTAGAGACTCTGACCTTCGGCCAGAGAAATGTAAACAGTGCGTTTTTCCAGGTCAGCCATGCCGAGGTTGTAAATTCCGACCACGGTCATGGTACGTGTCCGCATTTGCTCGTGCTGAGCACGGCCCACCAGGCTGATGCGGTCGCCAACGGATATACCCATTGCGAGCGCCAGTCCTTTGCCAACCACAACCATATCTTCATCAGCGGAGGTTAAGAAACGCCCTTCTTTCATGTTCTGGGCGATCACACTGAGCGGCGTCTCCAATTCCGGCTCCAGGGCAGTGATTCCGACTGGGAACGCGCCTTCGCGGCTGGTAACCAGGCCGCTGGTGATGATCCGGCGACTGGCAGAAACCACCTGTGGCAGCTTATTTGCTGCATCCACAATCGCTGTGTCATTTTCCAGAGGCAGCAGCGGGTTGGTGTCGCGCTTTTCAAGGTAGCCGACGGCGTGCACCTGTACGTTACCGCCGAAGACTTTGATAGCGTTGCCATAAATGGCCTGTTCGAACCCGGACATTAATCCGTCATAAAAGATCATCAGGCCCATCACCAGTACAATTGAGATGAGAATGGTTATCGTTCGACGTCTATGCCGCCAGATATTACGCCATGCAAGGCGCATGTATAATTGCATAGAGCTACTCCTTTCCAATTATGTTTCCGCAAGTAAAAAATTAAACCTGCTCGAAATAAATATCAAACAAGTTACTATTTACTGTCAAGGCTAAACTGGAATAATTCTGATGCCTTGTTTTTTTTAGCTCATCAAATTCAGCGTTGATTCGCAAAAAAATACCCAATCCAAAGCGTTGCTGACGGGTATTTTTTGTCTGGTCGCGGCATCCCTTTCGAACATTTTCGTGGATGATTAAGCTTAGAGAAGCGGCAGATTTCGGCTTCAGAACGCGAGAGCAATAATCAACCCAACAATTGAGATTAACATGAGAGGAAAGATGAAGAGCAAGAAGCGCAATGGAGATTTATTTCTGTTAGCTGGCCGGATGTATGTGTCTTGATGGCCATTTTCCACTGATGTTATAGTCTGGCTCGGGGTTCCTTCGGCTTCAGCAACTACTGTAACTGCTGCATTTTCGGCCGGGATGGGTTCATCTTCCAACCAGGGATTATTAAAGGAGGAAGAATATGCGGGCGAGTCGAGTTCTTCCTCGGGGTCTGCAAATATGGCTGTTCTGACAGGTGAGTCAATTTCTTCTAGGAAAATCGGGGTAGGGATTAGGACCGGCGAGTCGGATTCTTCTTGCCTGGAAGGCGCGGCGGTTGGATGATAGAAAGTTTCAAATGGTGTCTCTTCCAATGCGGGAAGATTTACCGAGAATGCTTCGTCAGGATTTTTAGCTTCATTCAGCGGCGTTGAAATAACTGAATTTGACGCT
>JBBRWF010000077.1:0-12115 GCA_038249405.1 Anaerolineales bacterium | reverse complement strand
GGTCGCCGCCCACCAGCACAATCGAACCGGGTACAATCCCGCCCCCCAGTACCCGCGAAAATTCACCAATTGGCACAAACATGCGCGGCTCGGCGTCCGTAGCGATCTCGCCAATCCGGCGCGGCGCAGTCCGTCCGGTTAACCCGCGCCCCGCGTTGGGCGATTTTGCCGGGAGTTCTTCCTGGATGATTTCCTCGACCATGCTGCTGAACGACCCGCACTGCGGGCATTTACCCATATAAGAGGCGGAAACACGTCCGCACTCCTGGCAAACATAACGCGAGTAAGATTTAGGCATTGTCAAATTCCTATACTAAATGCGCGCACTAATGAAAAGCATCTACACACCCATCAGAGAACGCAGAGAAAAACAAAAAATATTCAAAACCACTTACAACCAAAGTATAACAGAATTTTTGTTCTGAAAATTGACGCTTATCGAGTCACTTGTGGGGCAATCATAGGATTGGCATAGGGTTCCCGTCAAGCAGCGCAGTTGCTGGCGTGATAAAGTAAGAGAGTAAAGTGTTTCTCTTCTCCTCCTTTGAAAAGAGAGCCGGGGTCGGCGTCCCCGGCTCTCTTGATTCTCCGGGGGCTTTTTGTTATATAATGCAGGCTCTTTGCCAGAATCAACGCAGCTGATTATTCCAGCCGTTGACACAATCTCAACTGGCCGGGCATGCTTCATAAACCTCGCAACGAAGGACAAAAAAGTGAAGAAAGAGACAAAATTGGGCACCCTGCCGTTTTTTGGCGGACTGAGCTTTTCCTTCGTACCATCCGCTCTGCTTGGATTCCTGCTGATATGGGCAATATTAAGTGCGGTTGTAGTGTACTGGCTGCATTATCCCCTGCTTACCGCCGTGCTTTTGGGCCTTGCAGCCACCACCCTGCACTGGCTCTCGGAATTTCTGCACAACCTGGGGCATGCCTGGGCAGCACATCGAACCGGCTACCCCATGACCGGCATCCGCTTCTATGCAGTGCTGGCCGCCTCGCTTTATCCCCCTGACGAACCGGCTTTGCCCGGCCGTGTGCATATCCGCCGCGCCTTGGGCGGGCCCATCATAAACGCCTGCCTCAGCCTGCTGATCGCCTCGTTGTTCCCATCCCTGTCCATTACAGCCAGATCTTCAACAGCCAGAAAACGAGCATGCCCCCTGTGATCGTCCAGATCACGTTTTTGGTGCGGTAAGCCACTACCGTGGCAATTATTCCGGCGATCAGCCGCGGGTTGAAGGGCGAAAGCGCCAGTGAGTTGTTGAGATAACCCAACTCCGGGGCGATAATCGCGCTCAACGCCGCTATCGGCACAAATCGCAGCGCCCGCTGAAACATGACCGGCAGCTTGATGCGCTCCATCAGTGCAATAAAGCTCAGGCGTGTTGCAAAGGTCAGCAAACCCAGCGAGATCATCACCAGCCAGATGCTCATTTCTTCTCGCTCCACAATCCGGCGGCAATCGCCACAAAGGTGGCAGCGATCAATCCCAGCTTGAAGGGTAAGCCAAAAAACAATAGCGCTGCCACACTGGCAACGATGGCAGTAAACGTACTCGAACGATCCTTTAATCCCGGCACAACCAGTGCAATAAACGTCAGCGGCAGCGCGAAATCCAACCCCCAGGCCGCCGGGATCTGTGCCCCCAGGAAGATACCCACCCCGGTGCTGATCTGCCAGGAAGTCCACAAAGTCAGGCCGCTGCCCGCCAGGAACCAGTGTTTATTCGTCAGGTCGCCGGGTTCCTGATAATGAATGATGCTGACCGCGTAGGCTTCATCTGTCAGCAGATAGGCCAGGGCTGCCTTCCAACGCAGCGGTAAATGCCGCATATATGGCGCGAGCGATGCGCTGTAAAGTGCATGCCGCAAATTGATCACAAAACCGGTCAGGATGATGATCAGCCCCGGTGTGACAGCACTGATCAGTTTGGCCGTCATAAACTGTGACGAACCGGCAAAGACAACCGAGGACATGGCCTGCGCGTCCAGCGGGCTCAACCCGGCACTCAGCGCCAGGATGCCGTAGATCATGCCAAAAGGAACAACGCCAAACAAAATTGGCAGTTCACCGCGCACGCCGAGCCAGAATTCACGTGATGGTGTGGGGGCTTGGGTTAAAGTTTCCATAAAGTCTGGCAATTATATGCAGAAAGTGATCTTTCCGAGGGGGAAAATGCAGATAAATTTTAAAAATTTGTATCTCACAAACCACCGAACTTTTTACGGCATAACTCGCAGAGACCGCTCAAAAAATTTGGTCTTCTCTGTGGACTTTGCGAGCTCCGCGCTGAAAGCTTCTGGTTTTTGATCTCAAATGAAACATCCCTTATTGCTTTTAGGGGTTGTAATGTAAAATAGGCCATTCCCGCTTTTGGAGACCCCATGAACCCTTTTCTTGCCCTGGTTTTAACCTTTGTTGCCGCAACGGGCTGGCTGCGCCTGATGGATTTCTTTGCCCACCAGGGTTGGATTGAAAGCCGGTTGAGCCGCAAGATCATCCACATCGGCACCGGCCCGATCTTTGTCTTGTGCTGGTTGTTCTTCCCGGATGTGTGGTACGCACGCTGGCTGGCTGCGTTGGTCCCCTTTGCCATCACTGTCCAGTTCGCCCTGATTGGCTTTGGCATTCTCAAGGATGACGATTCGGTAAAAGCCATGTCGCGCAGCGGTGACCCAAAAGAAATCTTGCGCGGCCCCTTATATTACGGCCTCATGTTTGTAGCCCTCACCATCATCTTTTGGAAGGATTCGCCGGTTGGCATCACCGCGCTGCTGATGATGTGCGGCGGCGACGGCGTGGCCGATGTCGTCGGTCGGCATTTCACCTCCCCCCGGCTATTCCACAGCCCGCAAAAATCAGTCGCGGGTTCTGCGGGCGTCTTCTTTGGCGGCTGGATCATGACCGCTCTGGTGCTCGCCATCTATTCCTGGTTGGGGTTTTTTACCGCACCCTTCAGCAGCTTTCTGCTGCCCATCACCCTTATCGCAATCGCCTCAACCCTGGTCGAATCCTTGCCCCAAAAAGACGTGGATAACATCACCGTCACCGTGACAGCCGCGATTTTGGGCTGGTTTTTGTTCCGTTAACGCCGCAGGGCATGGCGAGAGGCCGTGCTCTGCTCTTGTTCGTGCCTCATAGCATTTTACTCGTGTCCGTCATCTTGTTGTAAGATCATTACCTTGTACGCTTCAGCGTACTGCATCCCCTTTTCCTTGCCTTCTTCCGCCGCCCACTCACGGATCATCTTTTCCGGATCCCAATCGCGCAGCTGGCTGGTGTGTTTCTTGAGCGCGGCAATTTTCAGCTCAATGCTCCCGCTGATATCCACCCACACATCCGGCTTTTCGGGGCCGTGCAAGTACAGACGCTTAACATTGTGCGGCTCCAGTCCCTCGGCCAGCAAATCTGCAAAAACCAATCGTGACCCTGCGGAAGGGAAAACTGCATACGTGGCAAGCTGCGCAGCGGCGCGGTGATCGGGGTGGTTAATATACCCATTTCCATAAAAAACCCCCTGTGGATCGCCAGTCACCACCACATCCGGCTTGTAAATGCGAATGTGCCGGGTCACTTCCTTGCGCAGCGCCACCGTCGGTTCCAACTCGCCATCCGGCAGCCGCAAGTAGATCGTCTTGCGGATACCCAGCAACTCATTTGCCGCGCTTTGTTCCTTCTCTCGGATATCGGTCAAAATGGGCTTGTAGTTGGCGTCATGCTCCGGATCGTTCGACCCGCCGTCGCCGCTCGTCAGGATCAGCGAAATCACTTCACAACCCGCCTGTGCCCACCTGGCCAGCGTGCCCGCCACGGAAAACTCCTGGTCATCAGGGTGTGCATGAATACTCATCGCGATGCGAGGCATAAATTCAGGATTTAAAACAGCAGGTTCTTCAGACATACTTCTTGCTCCTTGAGGTTTAACAGGTACAAGCCTGTTCGATTTCGGATATTTATAGTCTAATTTTAGCAGAGAATCAACTCAGAAACAAATCCCCCAAATCCACATCCGCCTCTATTGGCAGGAAATCGCCGCGAAATTTACATTATAAATAGTTGCCGGGCCGTCAGCCGTTGTAAATACAAAAGTTTTGTTATCGATAAACCCCACATACATGCCCTTCGGGATCCGAATAGTGGCTGGTTTTCCGGTGGTGATCATTTGCCACGATTCAGGCTGGCTGCCAGGCTGCCAGCCAGCAGCATCTCCGCCAAATAGCTTGGCCGCATTTGTCGAATTGGTCGGACACCGTGCGTAATCTGGCCCTACATTTTCAACCCGCAGGGGTGAGCCCTTCATAAACTCAGGTTTGACAATATCCGGCAGGCTGTTCAGTGCCACCAATGGCATACTTGGCTGGCTTGCGCCTTGTGGGCTTCCCCGCCCTTGCGATAATTGGTTGTCGATCTGGCTGCTCGTAAAAGCCAGACCCCCTAAAAATATTGTCATGACCAAAAGCAGGGTGATAACCCCTAGCACCCACAGCTTACCTTTTTGCTGCTTCTCATCTTGCTCCGACCACTTCTTCAGCTTAAGCGCGGCTGCCTCCACCTGCTCTTTGGTGGCGCCGTTCTGGATCAGCATAAATCCGATCATCTTGGGCTTGTTGCCCATCTTATACAATGACAGCATGCGGTTCCATACATCTTCATCGGAGAGCGCTTCTCTCGCTGCCGGGATTGCTTTTTGCTGTTTGACCAGGTTGCGGTTTTCCATAAGGTTGCGCAAGATGGCAGGTTGTACCCAGTTGTAACGCAGCTCGTCTTCCACAAAACCCAATTCCTCAGGGATGTTCTTTAGACGAATAATTCCGCTGCTCTTTTCTATTTCAAAGGATAGGTCACAGGAAGAACACAATAGATAATCCGGGCTTTTGGATAAATGCATCACCTGTAAAGAACTCTTGCCGCACATAGGACAACGCCCCTTCGCTCCCCAGGCATCCGGAATATCCTGGCGAGGAAAAAGGTCTGTTCTCCTTCGGTTGTCATCAATACTCACATAGCCTCCAGATCATATTATTATTGTACTCAGGTTTGTGAAATTTAGCGCTTGGTATTGATGCTTTTTTCACCCTTCTCTGCAAAAATTCGATTACAAAAACGTAAAGACTTGTTAAAAATAACGCCAAATGTGCGTTAATAAAAATCCCCAAACCTGTAAAGATTTGGGGATTTCTTCATAAAAAATGTGTGAATTAACGCAGCAAGTTGCGCAATACTGTCTGCAAAATTCCACCGTTGCGGAAGTAATTTACCTCAACCGATGTGTTCAGCAAAACCTTGGCCTGAAACTCGATCACCTGGCCGCCTGGCTTGTGCGCGCGCACCATTGCCAGGCTCTGCGGAGTCATGTCATCTCTCAGCCCTTCAATCTCAAATGTCTCGCTGCCGGTCAGCCCCAACCCTTCAACGTTCTGACCTTCCACAAAACGCAGCGGCAAAATACCCATCCCTACCAGGTTTGACCGGTGAATGCGCTCGAATGACTCGGCAATCACCGCTTTTACCCCTTGCAGCATAGGCCCCTTGGCCGCCCAGTCGCGGCTCGAGCCGGTACCGTATTCCTTGCCCGCCAGCACAATCGTAGGTACCCCGGCTTCCTTATACTTCATAGCCGCGTCGAAAATCGTCATTTCCTGAGTGGAGCCATCCGCGTCAAAATACTTTGTCAGGTTGCCCTCTTTTGGCGCTACAAGGTTGTTCTTAATCCGGATGTTGGCAAATGTGCCGCGCGCCATCACCAGGTCATTGCCGCGCCGGGCGCCGTACTGGTTGAAATCCTTGGGCTCCACACCTCGCTTCTGCAAAAACAGGCCAGCCGGGCTGTCCGCTGCGATATTACCAGCCGGTGAAATGTGGTCGGTGGTGATCGAATCACCAAAGATACCCAGTACGCGCGCGTCGTTGATATTTGTAATCGAAGGCACATTCATGCTCAGGTTCTGGAAGTAAGGCGGGTGATGAATATAGGTCGATTCATTGTTCCACTCAAACAGCTCTCCTCCCGAAACCTTGATATCTTTCCACATCTGCGGCCCTTCAAAGACGCTGGCGTACCGCTCGGTAAACATTTCAGTCCGCACATGCGCGGTAATTGCTTCTGCAATTTCGGCGCTGGAAGGCCAGATATCCTTCAGGTAGACCGGGCCGGAAACACCCTGTCCGATCGGTTCATTATCCAGGTCAATATCTACTGTGCCAGCCAGCGCATACGCTACTACCAGAGGCGGCGAAGCCAGGAAGTTAGCCTTGACCAGTGGGTGTACGCGTCCTTCAAAGTTGCGATTCCCCGATATTACTGCCGAAGCAACCAGGTCTGCGCTCGTGACTGCCTTCGCCACCTCGCCCGGCAGCGGGCCGCTGTTCCCAATACAGGTGGTGCAGCCGTAGCCAACGACGTCAAAACCCAATTGCGCCAGCGGTTCAATCAAACCGGCGGATTTAAGATATTCTGTGACTACCCGCGAGCCGGGTGCCAGGCTCGTTTTAACATACGGCTTTACTTTCAAGCCTTTTGCCAGCGCTTTGCGCGCCAGTAAACCGGCCCCGATCAACACAGATGGGTTGCTGGTGTTGGTGCAGGATGTTATCGCTGCAATAACCACTGCACCGTGTTTAATTTTCACAGAATCAGGCCCAAACACAGCCTCTCGGGCCAGGGCAGCCTCTGAAAGCTCGTAACCGCGTTCCTTCACAGGCGCTTTGAGTGCCTGTGCAAATGTCGTTTTCATATCTGCCAGGGCTACGCGGTCCTGTGGGCGTTGGGGACCCGCCAGCGAGGGCACTACTGAACCGAGATCAAGTTCAAGTGTATCGGTAAACTCTGGGTCTAGAGAGGTGGCGTCCCGGAATAAACCCTGTGCCCGGCAGTAAGCTTCAGTCCGTTCGATCACATCGGCAGGCCGGCCGGTTAATGCCATGTACCGCAAGGTCTCGGCATCCACCGGGAAGAAACCAATGGTTGCGCCGTATTCGGGAGCCATGTTGGCAATTGTGGCGCGATCTGTCAGTGACATCGCATCCAGCCCGGGGCCAAAGAACTCCACAAACTTATCAACCACGCCTTTTTTGCGCAGCATTTGGGTTACTGTCAGCACCAGGTCGGTGGCGGTAATTCCGTTGCGCAACTTGCCAGACAGCTTGAAACCGATCACATCCGGCAGCAGCATATCCATCGGCTGGCCCAGCATAACCGCTTCGGCTTCAATACCACCTACGCCCCAGCCAACCACGCCCAGACCATTGATCATGGTTGTATGCGAGTCTGTACCCACCAGGGTATCGGGGAAGGCATACGTCTCGCCATCCTCTGCACGTGTAAAGACCACTTCCGATAAATACTCCAGGTTGACCTGGTGAATGATGCCCGTCATAGGGGGCACAACACGGAAATTCTTGAAGGCTTTCTGGCCCCACTTTAGGAACTCATAACGCTCGCCGTTGCGATGGAACTCAACTTCGGCATTGCGTGTGGCTGCATCTGCCGCTGCAAAGAAGTCAACCTGTACTGAATGGTCAATCACCAGATCCACCGGTACCAGCGGGTTGATCTTTTTCGGGTCACCCCCCAGGCGGGCTACTGCTGTTCGCATCGCAGCCAGATCCACTACCGCCGGCACACCGGTGAAATCTTGCATCACCACGCGAGCAGGCAGAAAAGGAATACCGGGCCGCTCTCCCTGCGGCTTCCAGGCTGCAATATTGGTAACATCCTGCGCTGTGATCTCGTTATCATTGCACTGGCGCAGCGCAGCTTCCAGAATAACGCGCACTGAGTAAGGCAGTTTGGCCAGTTTTACCAGGCCAGCCTTTTCCAATGCGTCCAACCGGAAAATCACATAGTCGCCGTGGCTTGTTTTTAACGTATCACGAGAAGAAAAGAAATCTTGTTTCATACAAACTCCTTTGGTTTTTGGTCATAACAAAAAACACCTTTGTGCGTTTTGTGACCGTGTGGCGAATAAATGCACAACACTTTCACAAAAGACCCAAAGGTGCGCCTTTGCCGTCCTTTGTAACAGAACATAGGGAAACCGCTTTACTTATTGAGCTCTTTTTTGAGCGCATCAACCAACTTCTTTTTTTCAACATCCGGCAAGAAAGCTGCTTGAGCCCCGGCCAGTATACGTTGCTTGAGAACATCTCTCGGGATTTTCAAATCTTCCACAGCCACGCGGTATTCGTTGCCCAGGTTGATTTGCGAAATTGAAGGATCATCAGTATTGAAGGTCACATCTAAATTAGCTTCAATCATCTTTGGCGCCGGGTGCTGTGGCAAAGTCTTGATCGAACCGGTTTGATAATTACTGGTTATGCACACCTCAAAAGGCGTACCATGCTCGCGTGCAAGTGCAGTTACAAAGGGATCTTCCAGCACATGTACACCGTGCCCGATTCTATCAGTTGCAAAAATCTCAATTGCCTCGCGCACATTTTCCGGACCGCCCCATTCCCCGGCGTGCATGGTAAGTTTCAAGCCCGCCTGGCGGCCTTCATTAAAAAGCGCCAGAAATGGTTTGGCAGGGTACTGAACTTCGTTACCCGCCAGATCTATTGCCACGATCCCTTTGTCGAGCCGGTCAATTGATAACCAGACAACCTGCTCCGCCAGTTCAACTGATTCATGCCGGTTGACCGAAGCGATCAGGCGTACGACAACACCGTGTTTTTTTGCGCCGATTTGGGCGCTTTCACAGACCCAATCCATTACATCGTGCAACGGAAAACGTTCAGCGCGGCTGAGCG
Source organism: Anaerolineales bacterium (assembly GCA_038249405.1). Lineage (GTDB taxonomy): Bacteria > Chloroflexota > Anaerolineae > Anaerolineales > Villigracilaceae > UBA5195. The sequence goes on along the minus strand of JBBRWF010000077.1, from coordinate 3,367 downwards.
CCACCGGTGTGAAGCGTAGCTCAAGATATCTCACATTGTCTTTGGCAGCGTCTTCAATTGCTTCGATTGTTATACGCTCAATGACATCCGGCGAGCGGTAGAACATGCGTAAAGTATTGAACTTTGCCAGAAAATTCTCAAAGGTGAAGTTATCTTCATCCTGAACCTGCACCAACCGGCTCAATCTAACCACACTCGCGGGGATGGTCATGCCGTGCTTGCGAGCCACATCAAGCATGGTCTGTAAACGCAGGGAACCTTCCAGGTGGCGGTGTAAATCCACCTTGGGCATATGTCGGAACTCATCAGGGGCAAGCACAAACAAATTGGCCATATAAAAGTTTCGATCTATTTTTTCTTATGCCTCTTACGTCCGGTTCTCGCAGCAGCTTCATTTTGTTCACTGATTGATAAAACACCCGGGCTGCTGGTCTGCGCGCCGCTTGCGGCGGGTGCTCCTTCAACCGGGTTTTCAGTGACAGTGACCATGCGTGGTAAATAGCGGAAAACCCGATCAATCACGCCGGAACGCACCTCGCCCAACAATGTCTGGAACATATCTGAAGCTTTGGTCTTATATTGTACCAGCGGGTCGCGCTGTCCGTAAGCCTCCAACCCGATAGACACACGCAATGACTCTACGCGTGTCAGGTATTCCACCCACAACTCGGTGATCACACCCAGCAGCACATTGCGATGAATTTCAGCTGTACGGCGCTGCCCAAGATTACTCATTAAGGCAATGCGTTGTTCAGTGTTAAGAGTTTCGCGCGCAGTATTAAGCGCAAGCCCCAGATTCTCACCGGCCGGGCCGAAATCGCTCAACAGTGCGGCGTTTTGGGAAACCTGTACATATTCAACCTGTCCCCAGCCCTCCAGCAATCGAGCCGTCGCATCTTCCAGGTGTGATAAGACATCATCGCTTACGGCCTCAGGTTTGCGCCCGGCTAACATTTGCGCGGCAAGGTAGAAATAACTGAAACGTTGGAATACCTGTGTCTCTTGTTTGTGGGTTTTGGCGTTGAAAGCAGTTCGCCGGCCGTTCCCCAGGTTGGCAAGCAGCCCGATCAGAGCGGTTTCATCCATTTCTGCAGCAGCCTGATGATTCAGGTTTAAATCTAATTCGTGAGCCACTTGTCCGTTGACGCCAGTCAGTCTTTCGCGGCGGGTGACAAGCATTTGCTGACCAGCCTGCATTAATCGCGCGGCTGCATCATCCCATTCCAGGCGGGCCAGTTCATCTGCTTTGACCGGGAGCTGTTCATTCATGCGGTACTCGATGCTGCCCAGCAGGCGCGTGATGGCTATTCCAGATAAAGCCACGTCCACCTGTTCCTTCAACGGTTCTTCTAGCGCGCGCGGGTTGCTGGTCAGTAACTTTAGTTGCTCACCATTAAGCCTCACATCCATGTGCAAAATGGATTTGAGTTCTTCCAGTAATTCGTTTGCCTTTTGCGGTTCTTCCCGTTCGTGTAGTTCGCTCAGGAATGTATCCAGCCCATCAAAACGCTCCTGAAGCTGGGTTTCGAGGTTTTCAGCTGTTTTGGCAACCGACAGCTCGATGGCCTTGAGGATATGTTCTTCTTCTGTTTCCACCGCGCGGCGTACGATTTGCAGCAAAGCCTCTCGCGGATTACCTTGAACTCCGGATAATTCATCCATTAACAGGCGGAATGTGAAGGATGGGAAAATTTTATTATCACCATAAGAAAAAATTGGCTGGATTTGTTCAAGCCAGGCTAATAATTTCCATGGGCCTTCGGGATCGCTCATCGCAGGCGGCACACGCACAGCGATTTCATCCTTAAGCAGAACAGCAATGTCTTCGGTCAAATCGGCCTTGGTCATGGCTTTGTCGCGCTGCGCATAGATGATGGTGCGCTGCTTGTTCAATACATCATCATACTCAAGCAAGTGCTTACGCACATCAAAGTTTGAACCTTCAACCCGGTGCTGTGATTGTTCAATCAGTCCGGTTACCATGCGGTTTTCCAGAGGAAAATCGTCATCCAGACGGAACCGCTGCATGATGTTATCCACTTGTTCGCCGCCAAATAACCGCATAAGATCATCTTGCAGCGAGAGGTAAAATCGGGAAGAACCCGGGTCACCCTGGCGGGCAGCGCGCCCGCGCAGCTGGTTGTCAATGCGCCGTGCTTCATGGCGTTCAGAACCGATCACATGCAGCCCGCCAACCCGGCGCACGGTTTCCATATCTTCAAAATACTGCAAGAAATACCGGATTTCGGACTCATAAATACCGTAGTCCGCCGCACTCATTTTCAAAATTGCCTGGCGCTGTTCTTCCAGGCGCATATTATAGGGGTCAAACCCGGCGCGTTTTAGCACCCGGCTGACAATCGCAATGATTTCATCTGCGAGATCGCCGCCCAGCTTAATGTCCACACCGCGGCCAGCCATATTGGTGGCAATCGTCACAGCGCCAAACGAACCTGCCGCCGCAATGATCTGGCTTTCTTCAGTATGCTTGCGCGCATTCAACACCTCATGCGCCACACCCCCCTGGATCACACCGATCAGTCGGGCTTCATTCCCGGGTTCCAGGCGCAAAATCGTCAATAAACGCGCCAGGTTGGCAGGCTCTTCCATGTTAATTGAAACGTTATATGGCTTTGCAAAGGTGCGCAAAAACAGCGCATCAAGCTGGTCAATCGGCTTATAAAGCGGTTCCAACTCAGGTACAATGCGCCCGTCTTCTTCCTTGCCGCTGCGCTCAAACCAGATTTGCCGCAGCATCTGCACTTGCAGCAAGCGGCGCACCGGTTCAGCTTTCAGGCGTGTTGACAGGCGCTCAGACGACTCTACGGATGTGGTCCCAACCAGCATCGGGCGGCCCAAAACATGATCGCGTATGATTTCGGTCACAATGGCGCGCAACTTCGCCTCAACTGTGCGATAGACTACATCCGGATAATCCGCGCGGCGCCAGAAAACCGGGCTCTTTTCCATATCGCCCCGGCGCGCAAAATATGAGATGCTGTAACTGTTCTCATCTTTGGTTTTAATTTCAACAAAGGGCGAATCGCCGCGTGTTGCGTTGTATTCCAGGTTGGTCGGAATCGGAAGCACTTCCAGCTTATAAATCTTGTGGAATTCCTCAGCTTCGGTTAAAGCTGTACCGGTCATGCCAGCCAACTTCTGGTACATGCGGAAATAGTTTTGCAGGGTGATCGTGGCGTAGGTCACATTTTCAGGCTCAATCTTGACACCTTCTTTGGCCTCAATCGCCTGGTGCAGACCATCCGACCAGCGCCGGCCTGCCATCAAGCGTCCGGTGAATTCATCCACGATAACTACTTTGCCACCCTGAACCAGGTAATCCTTGTTGCGCTTGAAGAGGTACTGG
>JBBRWF010000076.1:0-12121 GCA_038249405.1 Anaerolineales bacterium | reverse complement strand
TGCATCCCGGCGATAGATCACTTTTTGGTATACTGCATTTCGGAACTCGCTGATTTTATTTTTGTCCACAACAAAACTTTATCAGCAAGTTCCACTTTTTGTTAAGGTCCAATTACGTTCCAAACTCTAAACTCAAGTAATTAATGGGCGACACAAGTAAACTGGTTAATTACTAAATACAAACCAACAAATTTCGTTTCGCATTTTTTGGTCATCAAGCACTAGGTCACGTATATTATTTGGAAGTTGTGTGCGTTGCCATTTGCACTCAATGCGACCATATTCTTCAATATAACCTTCAGGTGCTGTTTCACGCACTGCCTTAATTGCGTAGGCTGCCGCACCCAATTGATGTGCTGACACATGAGCGACCACCCCTGCCTGACCAGCCGCATATGCGGCATAGCGCGACGCTCCGCTCAGGTTTCTGGCTGCCGCCATTGCATGACCACCTGCCGCTTTCGATTGTGACATTGTAATCGCACCTTGCGCCCAAGCGCGTGCCGCTTCAATGGCTCGACGTGGACGTTCATCATTGGGTTGCATTTCTTCAAAAAGGTGCAAAACATGTTGTGCGCAATCGGCTGCCCATATTGCAAGCAGATAATGGTCTGCGTCTTGGAGAGTACCGCCGCGACGTATAGTGATGAATCTAGGGTCACGCTTTTTTGGTAATATCATTCTTCAACTTCTTGTGTGTTCCATCTGCCAACGAATTAAGGATTGATGCGGCGGGAATAACGAAAGTCAAAAAGAAGGGCTCTATGCGCCGCCGCATCTGTCCGAGTTGAACTAAGCCGCACGCCCCAGAACATAACCAGCCGGGTGCCTGGAATTTACAGGGTGCTGCGCAAGCAGTAAAGCTTATTCACCCTGGCAAAATTCTTCAGCGAAAACCCTACATCCACCAACAATAGAATAATTGTACAACGAAAAGGCATCTTTCACCCTCCCCTTGCACAATCCCCACTTCATGGTTTAATCAACCCATGAACCCCACCTTTGTCAAACCTCGTTACGATCTGGGCGGTTTCGCCGGGCTGCCCGGCGCTGTCCAGGCCATTTTTCGCGGTGAAAAACCCTATCCGCAGTTTCAGGGCGAGTACGACAACGTCGTGCTGTGTTTTATCGACGGCTTTGGCTGGCGGCACATGGAGAAGTTTGGCGCATCCCCCTTTCTGGAGCGTTTCCCGCGCAGCGGCTCGGTGCAAAAGCTCACCTCGCAGTTTCCGCCCACCACCACAGGTCATACCGTCTGCATCCACAGCGGGCTGAACGTGGGCGAGAGCGGCTTGTTTGAATGGAATTACTACGAGCCCCTGCTCGATGACATGATCGTGCCGCTGCTGTTTTCCTTTTCCGGCTCCAGCGAGCGCGACCAGCTCAAAGCCACCGGCATCGACCCCAAACAGCTCTATCCCACCCAGACCATCTACCAAAAACTCAACGCGCAGGGCGTCGCCTCCACGATTTTCCAGCACCGCGAGTTCACCCCTTCCACCTATTCCAATATTGCCTTTGACGGCGCCAACGCCCGCGGCTACAAATCCTTGCCCGAAGCCGCCCTCAACCTGGCCCAGGGTATTAACAACGCCCACGGCAAGAACTACTTCTTCCTCTATTACGACCGCATCGACTCCGTCAGCCACGATTACGGCCCGGCTTCTGTTCATGTGGAGGCCGAAGTCGAGATGCTCACGCATGTCATGGAAAAGCATTTCATCGGCAACCTCAAGCCCACAGGCCGCACGCTCTTTTTGATGACCGCCGACCACGGTCAGTCCGAAGTTGACCCGGCCACCACGGTCTACCTCAACCGGGCGTTTCCCGGTTTTGAAAAATACATAAAAACCAACCGCAAAGGTGCGTTGATGGTGCCCGGCGGCTCCTGCCGCGACCTGTTCCTGTATATACAGGATGAAATGCTGGATGAAGTCCAGCACCTGCTGGAAAAAGGCCTGGCGGGCAAGGCTGATGTGGTCAAGACCGAGGATTTGATCGCCCAGGGCTACTTTGGCCCGCAGGTCTCGCAGGCCTTCCGCGCGCGTGTGGGTAACCTGGTCGTGCTGGCTTATCGCTATGAATCAGTCTGGTGGTACGAAAAAGGCAAGTACGAACAAAAATTCCTGGGGCATCACGGCAGCCTGACCCCGCAAGAGATGGAGATACCGCTGCTCGGGTTGGAGTTCTAAGCAAGGAGACGTGCGCTTATGAAAACCATCTACATTGGCAATACCGGCCCTACCTCCATTGGTGATCTATGGGTCGCGGTTGGCGAGAACGGCCTGGTGGCTGTTGAGTTCCCTGCAACGCAGGAAGATTTCAGCGCCTGGCTGCAGAAAACGCACAGCGCAAAGGTCGAGCTCAATGCGTGGGAACTGGAGCCTTTTCTCAGCCAGCTGCGCGCATATGTTGCCGGGCAGCGCAAAGAATTCACCTTTCCCATCGACTGGACTATTTTGAACCAGTTCCAGCGCAAGGCGCTGCAGGCCACCTTCGCCATTCCCTATGGCGAGACGCGCACCTACAAGGATATTGCCCAGGAAATCGGCAGTCCGCGCGGCGCGCGTGCCGTGGGGCGCGCCGAAGCCACCAACCCCATGCCGGTCGTTCTGCCCTGTCACCGTGTGCTTGGAAAAGATGGCAAACTGCACGGCTACGGCGCCGGCAGCGGCCTGGATACCAAGGTTAAGCTGCTGCTGCTGGAAGGCGCCATCAACCCTTGAGCCTCCCAACTTGGCAGGGGTGCAAGCGGGCGTTCTTTAGAGAACGAAGCAATTTTCAATGAAACGCGATAATCCACCCTCGTAAAAGTTTGATATTACCGGAGAGCATTTTGCAGCCCAAACACTGGACCGTTTTTATTTTACTCGGCGCCATCTGGAGCGCCTCGTTTTTATGGATCAAGATTGCCCTCAACGAAATCGGCCCGCTCACGCTGGTTGCCTACCGTGTGGGCCTTGGCCTGCTGACCGGTCTGCTCGTTGCACTGATCCTGCGCGTCCCCCTGCCGCGTGACCGCCGCACCTGGGGCATTTTTGCCGTACTGGGCGTGTTTAATGTTGCAATCCCCTTTTTTCTCATCACCTGGGGCGAACAATCCATCGACTCTGCCGTTGCCGCAATTCTGAATGCCACCGTCCCACTCTTTACCGTGCTGCTGGCGCATTTCTTCCTGCGCGATGACCGCATCACCCTGCCCAGGATCGCCGGGCTGCTGATCGGCTTCGCCGGGGTCGTGCTGCTGCTCAGCAAAGACCTGCATGGTGATGTGCATAACTCAGTCATCGGACAGGCGGCGGTTATTCTGGCTTCGCTATCGTATGCTGCCAGTTACATATATGCGCGCCGCAGCACTGCCGAAGTGCCCGGGCAGATCCGCGGCATGTTACCGTTGTTCAGCGCCAATGCCATCATGTGGGTGGCGGCTCCGCTCGCAGAAACTCCATTTGTCATTCCCCATCTGCCTATCACCTGGATTGCGCTGCTCTGGCTGGGCGTTCTGGGCACCGGCTTGGCCTTGATCATGCAGTATTATCTCGTTCATGAAATTGGCCCCACCCGTGCTACACTTGTGACGTATATCTTTCCACTGGGCGGCGTACTACTCGGCGTGATTTTCCTCCACGAGCAGCTTTCCTGGCAGCTTGCTGCGGGCGCCGTCCTGATCATCTCATCTATTGCGGTTGTAAACTGGAAGTAAAAATGACAGAAAAAAAGTTTGGTTTTATCTCCATCATCGGACGCCCCAACGTGGGCAAGTCCACCCTTGTAAATGCTTTTCTCGGCCAAAAAATTGCGGCGGTCACGCCCAAGGCGCAGACCACCCGCCGCCGTCAAATGGGCATTCTGACCACCGATCAGGTCCAGCTGGTTTTTTTGGATACGCCCGGCATTCATAACCCGCACCACAAACTGGGTGAATACTTGAACCAGGAAGCCGAAGATGCCATGCAAAACGTGGATGTCATCCTGTGGTTGGTGGATGTTTCCGAAAGCCCCACCGAGGACGATCAACGCATCGCCGCTACCCTGGCGCAGATGAAAAAGCACGCCCCGCTCTTTCTGGGGCTCAACAAGGTCGACATGCTCCCCGCCGATCAATTATCGGCCCGGGTGGCTGTTTATACCGATCTGGTGCCAGGCGCACAGGTGTTTGCCTTCAGCGCCACCCGCGGCGATGGCCGCAACGAACTGCTGGAAGCGCTCGTCGCCAAAATGCCGATGCGTGAGCCTGAATTCGACGAGGGCCAGGTCACCGATTTTTATGAGCGCGAAATCGCCGCCGAACTGGTGCGCGAAGCCTGCTTGATCCACCTTCGCAACGAGGTGCCGCATGGTGTCAATGTGCGCGTCGATGAATTTACCGAGCGCGGCGACAAGGGCGCGCACATCGTCGCCACTGTCTTTGTGGAACGTGATTCCCAGAAGGGCATCATGATTGGCGAAGGCGGCAGTATGCTCAAGAAGATCGGCATCACCGCTCGTCAGGAAATCGAATCGATGAGCGGGCGCAAGATCTTCCTCGAGTTGCGCGTCAAGGTCGAAAAAGACTGGCGCGATGATGAATCCATGCTGCGCCGTTTTGGTTATAAGATCGAACCCAAGAAGAAAAGCAAAAAATAATCTGCCTGTTTGCAGATCCTCCGAAATTTAACATGGTGTCGCGCGAGCCGGTATTTTCCGGCTCGAGGCGATCTCATCAATGTCAGTTTTGCCTGAAGGTTCACCCCACCCCGTTTATCATGACTCCCATGAGACATAAGAGATGATCGTTCTACTGCTTGCTTTCCTGTCGGCCGCTCTGGAGTGGCTGGCGATTGTTAAAGGCTGGCGCAGGCTGGAATATTTCGCCAAGCCGGGCGTCATGCTTTTCCTGTTCATCTGGCTGGCGTCTGTGGGCGGGCTGCGCGGTTCGCTGCTCTGGTTTGCGGCAGGCATCCTGCTCTCCCTGGCCGGGGATATTTTTCTGATGCTTGCCAACGAGCGGCGTTGGTTTCTTTTTGGCCTGGGGGCTTTCCTGTTGGCGCACATCGCGTATATTATCGGTCTGAATTCTCCCCCGCCGCCTTTCAGCGGCATGACCTTCGGCGTAGCCCTGATGGTGCTCCTGTCTGCCCTGCCCCTGGTGCGCCGTGTTTTGCAGTCCCTGGTGCAAAGGCATCTGCGCCGCCTGGTGGAACCGGTGCGCGCTTATGCCACGGTCATTTCACTGACTCTCTTTTCTGCGCTGATGACCCTCTTTCGCACCGATTGGCAGTCCATGCCTGCTTACCTGGTCAGCATCGGGGCGCTGTTGTTGATCACTTCGGATTTGCTGCTGGCCTGGAACAAATTCGTCAACCCCATCCGGCGCGGCCGCCTGCTGCTTATGATCACCTACCACCTCGGCCAGATTGCGCTGATTGCCGGGGCGATAGGGCAGTTTCCTCGAGCCTGATTTAAAGCAAAAAGCCCGAGAACTTTCGGGCTTTTTGCTTTAAATCCAAGTTTCACGCATCCTTCTTAAAAGGTTGAAACCCCTCGCCCAGCGCTTCGTGCGCCGCGCCAATCACCATAAAAGCCTGTGCATCCGCCTCATGCACAATCGTTTTCAGCATCTGTACTTCCGAGCGCGTCAGTACCATATATAGCACTGGCCTGTCTTTGCCGGTATATGCCCCGGTGCCGCTCAAAACCGTTACGCCGCGCTCCATCTGTTTCAAAATCTTATCCGCCACCACCTGCGGTTCGGATGTGATGATCAGCGCTGTGCGCACAGTGCCAGCGCCTTCCATCGTGGTATCCACCACCAGTCCACTCACGTACAGGGTGATGACCGCGTACAGTGCCTTGTCCCAGCCAAAGACGAAACCTGCCCCTAGGATGACCGCCGTGTCAGTGATCAGGTAGCTCTGCGTGATCGGTATGCCGCGGTAGTGGTTCAAAATGCGCGCCAGGATGTCGCTGCCTCCGCTGGTTCCCTGCCCGCGGTATACGAGCCCGTAGCCAATCCCTGCCACCACCGCTCCGTATAACGAATTCAGCACCAGGTCACTGGTCAACCCGTTGCGCGGGAAAAACGGCAGCCATAACACAGCATCCGTCAGGAAGGACAGCGCCGCGATGGCAAAAGCGGTGCGCATTGCAAAGCGCTTGCCCCCCAGAAAGCGCCAGCCTATGATGAACAAAGGCACATTCCCAACGAATACCATCAGGCCGATCGGCCAGTGGGTGTAGTAGTTGATCAACTGGGCGATACCGCTCACCCCGCCCGAGGCCAGGTCGGCGGGAATCAAGAAGATGCGCAGCCCAACCGCCTGGATCAGCGTACCCAGACCCACCAGTCCGAAATCGCGAATGGACGGCCAGTGTTTTTTAAAGTTCACAAAATACCTTTACTTTCAGTCATTCTTTTCGAATTCCAGCTTGATGCCTGCCAGCGCCTCGATCACGCCCAGCACAGCCGAGTTGTCAAGATCGCCCATGCCCATTTGCAGCATAGCATTGAATAGCTGCGCATTTTCCGCGGTGCCCGGCAGCGGAACGCCGTACTCGCGCGCGGTTTCCAGCACAATGTTCAGGTCTTTGGCCTGCATATACGCCTTGAACCCTGGCCCGCGGTTGCCCGCGAACAGCCGCGGTGGTTTGACATCCAGCGTCCAGCACTGCGCTGCGCCGCCCTTGATCGCATCTACTACTTTCCTGGGGTCCACCCCGGCCTTCTGCGAGAAGACCAGCAGCTCGCCCATTGCTACCATCTGCGCCGCCACCATGATCTGGTTGGCAGCCTTGGCCACCTGCCCGGCTCCCGCCTCGCCCACCAGCGTGACGGTTTTGCCCATCGCCAGAAAGACCGGCATCACCTGTTCGAGTGCCGCGGCTTCCCCGCCCACCATGATCGTCAGAGTGCCGTTCTTCGCGCCAATATCCCCGCCGCTGACCGGGGCATCCAGCGCCAGCGTGCCTTTTTCAGCCAGCCGCGCGGCAATTGCACGCGCCGTGACAGGTTTGATGGTCGAGTTGTCCACGTAGATCAAGCCTTGGCGCGCCGCTTCCAGGATGCCGCCCGCGCCGAGCACCACTTTTTCAACATCCGGCGAATCTGGCAAATTGGTGAAGACCACATCCACCTGTGCCGCCACTTCCGCGGGGGAATTGGCAGCCAGCGCGCCTTCTGCAACCAGTTCATCTACCGCGCTGCGGCTGCGGTTGTGTACCACCACCGTGAACCCGGCTTTTAGAATATTGCGCGCGATGGATTTGCCCATCAATCCCAGACCGATGTACCCAACTTTGAGCATTCGAGGCTCCTTGTATGTGAATTTTGGATGATTATAATCGCTAGGGCGTGTTTTGCATGGTACGGTGACTTCAGTTGTGTTTTGTGTAATCGAATCATCTTTTACAGGTAGAATACCTGGAATACTCACGATGTTTCAAAAACCCGCAATACCGGTAGCCAAATTTCCAGCAGAAAGGAAGTAAATGTCGCGCCTCACCAAAGGATACTTGATCGCACTGGTTGGGATCATCTTCTGGTCTACCACGGGTGTTCTGATTGGCTACCTGGTCACGAACTTCAAAATGCCGGCTTTGCTGCTGGCATTCTGGCGCAGCTTGTTGGTCTGTATCGTTTTACTCCCCGCCTTGTTCCTGGTCCGCCGTTCCCTGCTCCGTCTCAGCCGCGCTCAAATTGGATTTTATGCTTTTTACGGTCTGATTCTGGCTCTCTTTAATTCGATATGGGCTCTTTCAATCAAAGCCAACGGCGCCGCGGTCGCAACTGTTCTGGGGTACAGCTCGGCAGGCTTCACCGCCATCCTGGCCTTGTGGCTGTTTAAAGAAAAACTTGGGCCTCCAAAAATTCTGGCAGTAATTTTGAGTCTCAGCGGTTGTGTGCTGGTTTCAAATGCCTACAGCCCGGAAATGTGGCAATTAAATCCATTGGGAGTTTCCACCGGTCTGCTTTCAGGCTTATTATTTGCGGCCTATACCTTGATTGGAAAAGAAGCCGCCAGGCGAAAAATCAATCAATGGACATCCATGCTGTATTCATTTGCTTTTGGCACAATCTTTATACTGATATTTAACCTGTTCCCAGCGCTGCCGGGCGCCGCCGGGTCGGTACATGCCTTGCTGCCCGCCCTGCCTGCCAACGGCTGGCTGATGTTAATTTTTCTTTCCTTTATTCCAACCGTGTTGGGTTTTGGTCTGTACAACACCTCAATGAATTACCTGCCCGCCAGCATTGCCAACCTCATGGCAACCCTGGAACCTGCCTTGACTGCTGTGGAAGCGTACATTTTCTTGCAGGAACGGTATACATTTATTCAGGTCGCAGGCAGCCTGATCATTCTTTCAGCTGTGCTGATTGTTCAGTTTGAAAAAGAGTAAACCAGACTAATTTGCGGGTTTTCCCCGTCCGTAGTGTTTATGGATCACTACGTGACCCATAAACACTACAAAATTTCTTTTGCGTTTCACACGAACGATTATCCAGGTTGTCTTATGAACTGGAGCCGCTCGGCCGGGTTGGGATTTGTGGAATGATCCAGCCGATTAACGCTGCTGGAGAACGGGTTTGGATATATACCCGTCCGGGCCCGCTCATCTCTACCACCAGCCCTTCGCCCGAAAGCAGCGTGGACTTTATCCCGCCCACCAGGCGGGTCTGCACATCCATGCTGCCGTCAAAGGCCACCAGGTGCGTGGAATCTACGATGTATTTCTCGCCCACACCCAGCGTCTTCTCATAAATCGCTCCGTAAGATGAGACCAGCAGTTTACCTTTCCCGCTTGCCTCCAGCATCGAAACGCCTTCTCCCGCTTTGAAGGCCTTGCTGCTGAATTTAGCTGAGATGTCGATGCCGTCTTCGGATGCCAGGTAAGACCCCGATTGCACCATCATTATTTGTCCCTGCAGCTCGATCACGATCACATCGCCTGGCAGGTCCGCAGCCAGTGTTACCTCACCGCCCTGCGGCCCCGCCTTCCAAAAATTTTGGAAGAAAGACTCTCCGCCCAGCACGGCCCTTCCAAGCGATTTCAGAAAACCGCCTTCAGCCTTGGTTTCAACAGCTACCTCAGATGAAAAACTCACCATCGCGCCAGAATCGGCACGGATACGTTCATTGGGGCTCAGTTTGACGATTGCCAGTGAATAGGACGGGCGAAATTGGACATCGATTTCCATGCTGGTTCTCCTGTTTGAATGTTATTTTGAGTGTTTCAACGCTTTGTATACGCTGTTTGGCGTGGTTTGGTTTCACACTAATCAACCTCCCCCAGATCGGTTTTTTGATTTGGGGGAGGTTGGGGATGGGAGGTTGTACTTTATTTGATTTCGTAGGCAATCGTTACGGTCACCGTGATCTGCATCTGGCCGGGGTTGATCGGCACAGCCATCTCTACGTTGGCAGCTCCACCGCCGCCCATACCCTTGCCCTGGAACATTGGGGTGGGGCTGGCATCATAATACTGGATGCTCTGGATGTTGCCCAGGGTAACACCTGCGGCTGCGGCCAGTTCGCTGGCCTGGGTCTGCGCCGTCTTGACTGCTTCATTGCGGGCATCGCTCAACGCCTGGGTTTTATCCGCCACATCAAACTGAATGCTGTTGATGTTGTTTGCTCCGGCGCGCACTGCCGTGTCAAGCAGATCGCCGAGTTTATCCAGATTGCGAATGGTCAGGTAAACGGTGTTGTCCACGGCATAATTGGTGCTGGTGACTTTACCGTCCGGGCCGTATTGCGAATTTTGCCAGATGCTGAAGTTCATGGTCTGAATGTCATTCGCATCCACTCCCGCGGCTTTCAGGGCGCTGATCAGTGCCTGAGTCTTGACGTTGTTCTCAGAAACCGACTCAGCTGCGCTGGCGGTTTCGGTATGTACGCCGATATAGATGGTGGCGATATCTGGTTTAAGTGAAATCTGGCCTGCGCCGCTAACCGTCAGGGTGCGCGGCTGGGTTTGTGCGGAACCAGAAGCCGGCAGGGCGGCGGGCCCGCAGGCGCTTAAGAGTATCGCGAGTAGTGCTACAACAGAAATGAGTAAGGTTTTGGTTTTCATTATTTTCTCCTGTGAATTTGATCTTACGTTCTCAAGACGCGTAACTTTCCAAATAGTTCCCGCGTCTTGTATTTTGTCTCAAAGTCCTGTAAAATACTAAACAAATGTTCTATCCAGGCGATACTCAATATTATCCGGGCAGGCGGTGGAAACCTTATGGCGCTCGACTTTCAGCAGGTCTACCAGAAAATTCAAGAGATAGGCGCTTCGGTCAAGCAGCGTAAGAAAGCGCTCGATGACCGCCGTGCGCTTGCCCGCCAGTTGTTGAACCTGAATGCGGATAATATTGCCGGGTTGCGCAATAAAGTCGGCCAGGCCAGTGAAATTGAACAAAACTTGCGCTGTGCGCTTCCGGTTGCCGAACGGTTGGATTTTCACGCGCCTGCACCTGCCATGCCGCCCAATGCCACCCTGATCGCCGCCGATGGCTCGCAGATCAACCCCGACCGCCACGGCCCCGTCCTGTATGGGTTGGTCAATGTCGGCGCGATCATCCTGCGTCTCAATTCTGGCGAAGCGCCCGTGATCCGCACCGAAAGCCAGCTCCTTTTTGATGAAGAATTATATACATCCTCTGGCAACCCCATGTCGGACGGCATGATGGCTCTGCGGCGCGACTTGCAGGAGCGCACCAAGCTCCACGCCCTGGCTGTCGAATTTGGTGGCAACGGCTTTCCGGTCATCACCTTTACAGATGGCCCGATTGAACTGTGGGGTGTCAAAGATGGCGAAGATGCCAGCGCTTTTGAGGAAAGCCTTAATAAATACCTGTCTGTGCTCTCGAAATTGCAAAACAGCGGCGTCACCACTGCCGGTTATGTCGATAAACCCGCCGCTGACCTGCTCGTGCGCCTGCTTGAAGTGTCAATGGCTGGCGCTGATGACCTGGAAAAACTGCGCGAATTTCATCCCTTGCGCGGTGTCAGTGATCGCTGGTTGTTTGGCGACCGCACCAACCCGCTGCTCCAGCCTGGCGAGCGCTCGGCGGTTTTTGCCTTCCATTCCAAATCAGAAAAACACTATAAAGGCGGTCTGGCCCTGCACTTTTTCTATCTGAACGCGGGCACCGAAAACCACCCCTGGCCGGTGCGCGTTGAAATTCCCAAATGGGTCGCAGATGACTCCGCCCGCCTTGATATGCTGCATGCCGTGCTGGTTAACCAGTGTCGCATCCTCGGCTACAAACCCTATCCCTACTTGTTGCATCGCGCCCACGAAACCGCGGTTGTCTCGCATAAAGAAAAATTGCAGGTTGACCAGATGCTGCAACAGGAGCTCCAGCGCAGCGGCGGTGAAGTCGAGGATGGTTCAAATAAACAGAGCATAAAAGATTCAGCCCCTCGCAGCAGTTACAGGTAATTCACTGTAACTTCATTAACCACAAAGTACATCTGGAGCACGCTATGTCATCTTCTCCCATTGAAATTGGACGTTTATTACGCGCCGGAACCACCGGTTTTATCGCGGGCTGTTCTGTTTCGCAGTTTGAAACCCCGGCTTTTGGTTCCCTGGTGCGCGCGCCGCTGACCCCTGGTTACCAGGTCTACGGGCTGATCTGCGACATCCATATCGACGATGACGGGTTGGTGCGTCAGCTTGTCACCGCTGAAAATGTCAGCCCGGAAGTGATGCGCGACAACCGCGAGCGCCGTATTGTGCCGGTGGAAATGTCGGTGCTGTCAGTTGGATATCAGCAAAACGGCAAAATCCACCACCTGCTGCCCCCGCGCCCCCCCCTCAGCCTGGATGTCATTTACCTGTGTGACTCTGCCGAGCTGGCGGCCTTCACTTCCACGGGCCGTTTTGGCTACTTCCGGCACATCCTGCGCGCCCAGGATGCGCCCATCGGCGAAGTCCTGGCCGCGCACATTCAGCAGGCGGGTGCTGCTCAGGACCAGAAGTGGAAAGAATCTGCCACGCAGGAATTGATTACCTTGCTGCGCGATGATTATCCAACCTTGATGAGCGTCCTGGGCGCACTTGGCGAAGTTCTATAGTCGCAGATTCATGATCATGCTGGTGAAAAGGGTAAAAATGATGGCAAATAATGAGCAAATCGGATACATCGTGG
>JBBRWF010000075.1:0-12209 GCA_038249405.1 Anaerolineales bacterium | reverse complement strand
GAGGTAATGATGGCGGGTTCCATAGTGAAACACATACCAGTCTCGAAGTGACAGTCGAGTTCGTCGATGGCGTAATCCGAGCCGCAACGCATGCCGCCTTCGTGGGCAAAGGTGCCCATCTCGTGACCAAGCCCGCCGACCTTGGGATAGCCCCGGCTCTCGAAAACCTCGTTGGCCCTGTCGCGAGGCACGGTGGTGTAGATACCCGGCGCGGTGGCCGCGATTGCGGCGCGGATGGCGGCTTGCACAGCTTCAAAGGCGCGCTGCACCTCGTCCGGCACGACACTTTCGCCGGGTCCCAGCACATAAAACGAACGCTGGTTGTCCGAGCCGAAGCCATCAATACGTAAGCCAAAGTCGACGTTGACCAGGTCACCGGGCTGCAAGAATATATCAGCCGGGGGGCGTTTGCACAGGTAGCTTGAACGCGTGCCGATGGAAACGAAGGGGTTGCCGGGTTTGGGCCAGGAATAATCTGCGTCCAACTCGCGCACTTTGGATTGGAAGAAATGCTGGATGTCGGCGCCGGAAATACCGCTGCGAATATAGTCGCGGGCGGAATCGTAGATGCGCATGGCGGCCAGTACGGTGCGCTCGATGCCCGCAACCTCTTCGGGCGATTTCTGGCCCCGCACGCGTTTCATGATGTTGCAGGCCGAGATGAGTTCGCCCTTAAACCCCGCCGCATCCAGATAGCGCATCAAACGTTTGTATTGGGTGTAAGAAAGACCATCGGCGGATGGGTCAACCTCGGAATAATCAAGCGCGATCTTTTGCGCGGGCATGATGCGCTTTAATATCTCGGTCAGCTGTTGTTCGAAATCAAGCCGGTAGGTAATGACTTCAGAAACGGCGCCGTAGGCTTCGACCTCTTCTGCATCCAGCGCGCCTATCAGACAGATACTTTGGCCGGTTTTGGTGACGACCAGCGCGGTCAGCGACAGCCCGGCTGCCGGCAGCAAATAAAGCAGTGCGGGTTCGGGCGTAAAATGCGTTTCGCGGCCGATCATAACCCAGGCATTCACATCAAATTCTTGCAGGGCGGCGTAGGCGCGTTCCACTCGTTTTTGCAACATCGGTTTGGTAAACATGACAAAATCCTCCATTATTCAGGTGGCTTTTTCGTGGCGGCCAGGCTGCAGGCCGCAAAATGACCGGATTCAATCTCAACCAGTCTGGGTGTATCCGTCAGGCACGCTTTGAAAGCATATTTGCAGCGCGGCGCAAAGCTGCAGCCTTTGGGCAGATTGATCGGGCTGGGCATTTCGGCGCCGGCAACGATATGCTTGCGCGAGGCTTCAATGCGCGGGTTGGGGATGGGAATGGATGAAAGCAGGAACTCGGTGTAGGGATGTAACGGGTTTTTGTATATTTCACGCGAGTTTGAGATTTCGACAATCTTGCCCAGGTACATGACCGCGACCTTATCCGAGATGTACTTGACCATTGATAGGTCATGGGCAATGAACAAATAGGTCAGGTTCAGTTTCTGGCGCAGTTCCTTGAATAAGTTGACAATCTGGGCCTGAATGGAGACATCCAGGGCGGAGATGGGTTCATCGCAGACGATGAATTCGGGGTTGACAGCCAGGGCTCGCGCGATGCCAACGCGCTGGCGCTGCCCGCCGGAAAACTCACTGGGGAAACGGTTGGCATGTTCCTGGCTCAAACCGACCAGCTCCAAAAGCTCAATTACGCGGTTGCGTCGCTCCAGAACCGTGCCCATATTGTGTATTTCCATACCTTCCGAGATGATCTCGGCTACGGTCATACGCGGGTCAAGGGACGAATACGGATCTTGAAAGATCATTTGGGCGTGGCGCGCGAAACCTTTCATATAGGCCTTGTCCTGAGGGTCTATTTGCACACCGTTGAACTTGATGCTGCCGGAGGTCGGCAAATAAAGATGCTTGATGGTGCGCCCGAGAGTGGTTTTACCACAACCTGATTCGCCGACCAGGCCCATGATCTGACCACGCGCGATTTCAAAGCTGACGTCATCTACTGCTTTGAGCGTCAGGCCGCCTTTTAGCTCAAAGTATTTGGAAAGGTGTGAAACTTCAAGTATATTTTCCGAATTGGGCATCATTCCAGCACCTCAAGACGGGCATCCGAATATTCTTCAATAAAACGTTGCCTATGGGCGGAGGCCCGTTCGTCCAGGAGATGGCAGTAGAGCCTGTGGCCCGGCCCGGTTTCAGACATTTCGGGCATGCGTTGTACACAGATTTTCATGGAGAACCGGCAGCGTGGTGCGAATGGGCAACCGGCGGGCGGTTCGATCATGTCTGGTGGCGAGCCGAGGATGTATTCAAGCGGGCGGGTTGAATCGGCGTCCAAGCGCGGGACGGAGGCTAGCAGGCTGCGAGTGTAGGGGTGCTGGGCGTTCTCAAAGATCTCCATCACACCACCGGTTTCCACAATTTTTCCACCGTACATGACCACCACGTGCTGGGCCATATTGGCAACGATGCCCATGTCGTGCGTGATGAGGATGATGGCCATGCCGAGTTTCTGGTTGATGTCTTTGAGGATGCCCAAGATTTGAGATTGGGTGGTGACATCTAGTGCCGTGGTCGGCTCGTCGGCGACCAGGAGCTTGGGGTCCATCGCGATGGCGATGGCGATCATGACGCGCTGGCGCATGCCGCCTGAAAACTCATGTGGGTACTGCTCCATACGCCGCTGGGGATTGGGTATGCCAACATTGCGCAGAAGCTCAACCGCCTTTTCAGAGGCTTTTTTCCTGTCAAGTTTGGAATGGGCCAGGATGCCTTCGGTGATCTGGTTACCAATTTTTATGGTGGGGTTGAGGCTGGTCATCGGGTCCTGGAAGATATAGGCGATCTCCCGGCCTTTGATGCTGCGCAACTGGTTAAAGTTATAGGAGGAAATCTCCTCGCCATCGTAAATGACACTGCCACGCTTGATGCGTGCAGGCGGGGAGGGCAGGAGCTTGACGATGGACTGGGTCATGACGCTTTTACCGCTGCCCGATTCGCCGACAATGGCGATGATTTCGCTGCGTGCCACCTCAAAACTGACGCTGCGCACCGCCTGCACCTCCCCGGCATAGGTGTCGAAAGAAACAGTAAAATCCTTGATCTCAAGTATGTTGTTGGTCATTGTGCTCATCTTCCTGGTCCGCCTCAATGCCGCAGTTTGGGGTCAAGCGCATCGCGCAGCCCATCGCCAATCAGTTGCAAGGAGAGCATGGTAAGGCTGATAAAGATACTTGGTAAAAACAGGCGGAGCGGGTAGGTGTAGATCTGTTTCATACCGATGCTTACCAGCAGCCCCCAGGATGTTTCCGGAGATTTGATGCCGATGCCAATAAAACTCAAAAACGCTTCGGAGAATATCGCATTCGGAATGGCGAATGTCATATTGACGATGATCACGCCCAGCATATTGGGGATCATATGCCTGAGGATGATTCGACGGGTACCAGCCCCCAGGGAGAGTGCCGCGAGTACATAATCCTCGTTTTTGAGGGCAAGGATCTGACCGCGCACCAGACGGGCCATCGATAGCCAACCGGTGAGGGTCAACGCCATGATCATTGGCAGGATGCCGGAACCGGTGACCATCATCATCAGTGTGACCCACACCAGGTAGGGGAACGCCATCAGAAATTCGACTACGCGCATGATGAATTCATCGACTTTGCCGCCTACAAAACCGGCGAGACTGCCCAGGATAATGCCGATAGTAGCCTGAAGCAGCGCAGCAATGATGCCGATCAGGATGGAAATACGCCCACCGGTCCAAACCCTTGCCCACATATCGCGGCCGAGCTCGTCCGTGCCGAACCAATGCGCAGCGGACGGGTCGCTGTTGGCGGCAGCCAGGTCGGCGGTGTTGTAGTTGTATTTCACCAGCAGAGGCCCAAAGAACGCAAACACGACCAGTGCCGCAAGGAAAATCATCCCGATAACGCTGGGTGTGTTTTGTCTAAAGCGGCGCGCTGCGTCCTGGAAATAGGTCTGGCTCTTGCGCTTGATATGGTCGGCCTCATCCGGTTTTACGCCCACCAAGGTAAAAAGTTCAGCATCCAGCATCTGGCCAACAGCATCATTTTGCATATGCATATCCTTTACCATTTCACTCCAGCTTAATACGCGGGTCGATGAAGGCGTAGGCGATATCGACGATCAGGTTCATCATGACCAGTAAAACAGCAAAAAAGATGGTCAGGCCAGTGATGAGCGTATAGTCCAGGTTCTGAACTGAGGTCACATAATGCCGGCCGAGACCGGGAATCGCAAAGACATTCTCAACAACAAAGGTGCCGGTGATGACGCTGGCCACCGTGGGGCCAAGCAGGGTAATGACCGGCATGAGCGCATTTCGTAGCTGGTGAACGAAAATGATGCGCAGTTTGGACAGGCCTTTGGAGTCAGCAGTTTTGACATATTCGGATGAAATGACCTCCAGCATACTCGAACGCGTATATTTGGCGATCATGGCCAACATACCCAGGCCTAGTGCAAAGGTCGGCAGCACGGTATGCGCAAGGCTTTCGTATTGTGCAACTGGAAACCATTTCAGTTTGACTGCAAAGATATATTGGATAAAAAAACCTACGATGAAGGACGGAACGGATGTG
Source organism: Anaerolineales bacterium (assembly GCA_038249405.1). GTDB lineage: Bacteria > Chloroflexota > Anaerolineae > Anaerolineales > Villigracilaceae > UBA5195. The sequence goes on along the minus strand of JBBRWF010000075.1, from coordinate 7,600 downwards.
CCAATAATTGCCAGGACCATTGTAAAAGTATCCAAGGCTTTGCCACGCTGGTAAGCCGCGGTAATGCCGAGCAGCAAGCCCATCGTCAACGCAAAACCGATGGCGCGCAGCCCCAGGTCCAGGGAATAGGGGAAGGCGGTGGCAATGATCTGGTTTACAGAGATGGCGCGTATTTTGTAGGAGGTGCCAAGATCGCCGTGGGCCAGGTTATTCAGGTAAATCAAATACTGCTCGTAGACCGGTTTGTCCAGCCCATAATAAGCATAGATGGCGGCCTTGTTGCCAGCCTGCATTTTCTCACTAGTGAAGGGGCTGCCTGGGATGAGTTTGACCATGAAGAATGAGACGGTCACCAGGATCAGGATCATCAAGAACGAAATGGCAATTCGTTTGGAAATGTATTTTAAGAGCTTCATGCTTTTGATCCATTCGTTTTGTGCCGGAATGGGAAATGGTAAAAAATGAGTGAGGCCGCCACAAGTGGGGAACCTGGGCGACCCCAACAGGCAAAACCGTTTGATTATTTAATAGTAGCGTATCTAAAGTCGAAGCGGGCTCCAAAGGTATTGATCGAGACGCCCTCGATCTTGGGGCTGAGCACAAGCGCGCCGCGCGACATATAGAGTGGGATAATGGGGGCTTCGGTCAGAAGCATCTTCTCGGCTTCAAAAAACATATCGTTACGCTTCTTGAAGTCCGGTTCCTTGTTGGCCTTGGTGATAAGGGTGTAATACTCCTCGCCAACCCAGCCGGTCTTGTTCCAGCCACCGCGACTGTCCCACATATCGAGATAGGTGAACGGGTCGTCATAATCCGGGCCCCAGCCAGTGCGGGCGATATCGTAAGGCTGGTTGTAAAGGTTCTCCCAGTATTGGGCAAACTCAAGCTGGCGGACCTTGATCTTGACACCCAGGTTGGTCTCCCAGGTATTCTGGAAATATTCGGCCAGGGTGCGTTGGATTTCGGGCGATGTGGTGAAGTAATCAAACTCGGGCAGGTCAGCCGCAGAGGCATAGCCGAGTTCTTTCAGTGCCGCATCCAGATAAGCCTTGGCGGCGACCGGGTCGGCATTAACTTTGTGGTAGACATTAGTGACATCGTAGGTGTCACCCCATTTGCCGCCCAATTCATCAGAGATGACCGGGTTGATGACACCGGTAAAGGGCATGTTGGATGGAAACATGGCTTTGACCAGGGCTTCGCGGTCGATGGAGGAGGAGAGCGCCATCAGGAAGTTGCGGTTCTTGTTGATCTTGGCGGTTGCAGGGCTGGTGCCTTTGTGGCTGAGCACGATGAAGGTTACGCCGCCACTGGCATAGAATTTGAACTCCGGGGCGTCTTTATAGTTGGGGATCATGTCGGATGGCACTTCCATCCAGAAGACCTCACCAGTGTCATACATGTTTTTGAGTGTATTGGGGTCGGCAACGAGCAGCAGGGTGACCTCTTCAATTTTGATTGCAGAGGCATTCCAGTAGTCCGGGTTCTTGGCAAAGACCATGCGGTCGTTATGGGCCCATTGTTTGAGGATGTAGGGTCCGTTGCTGGTGATCTTGTCGGCGTCCGAGCCATAGGCATTGCCAAATTTTTCAGCCAGATCCAATCTGATTGGATACATGGCGCTGGAGGCAAACAACGTCACCATGAAGGGGAAGGCAGCTTCGAGGGTGACTTCAAGAGTCTTATCGTCGATGACCTTCAGTCCCAATTCGGAGGCATCTTTGGTGCCGGCGTTGACGGGCTGGGCATTCTTGATTGGGAAAATTAGATAGGCAAGATCCATCGCATCTTTGCGGGTGAGCATACGCCTGAAGGTGTCTGCAAAATCACTGGCGGTGACAGGTTTGCCATCCGACCATTTCGTATCACGCAAATGGAAGGTAAAGACGGTGCCATCTGCGGAGACATCGTAGCTTTTAGCCGCACCAGGTTCGATTTTGCCGTCAACGACGTTCAGTAACCCCTCGAAGGACAATAGTAGGGCCGTCGAAGTATTGGAATCATTGCCGACATGAGGATCCATGGAGATGGGTTCTGTTGAAAGCCCAACCTTGAGGCTCATTGGAGTGGCCGCGGCTGGCTCTGCCGTTGGGTTGGCAGCTGGCTGCGATGCTTCGGTTGCAGCAGGCTGAACGGCGGCAGGTTTGGTTGCAGCAGGTTCAGTTGTAGGCGCTGTGCTTCCGAACGTGGAACAGCCCGAAATGGAAGACAAAAGGATCATCATCGCCATCAGAAGTGCAAATATCTTTTTCATTTCCTTTTCTCCTTTTTGACTTTATGAAACGAGCTTGCAGCAACAGAATAGCTCTTCCCCATCAAGCTATCTGGTTTTCCTACAGACGGATTCGATCCAGATCATCGATGGTTGGAACACCAGGCTCTACTGCCTGCCCAGCCAGCCAAAAGATCGTTCTGGCAAAAAAAGCTCCATAGTGTTCCCAATTTAAAAACTCGGGGGGCGCGCCGTGTGGCGCGCAATCGGGCGTAAACGCAGCCGAGCGGCCCAGGCCAAACTGCCAAACCGCCAGGATGGGGTCATAGTGCCCGCCCTCGTTGTTTACGAGCAGTAGCGAGGCGCCTGGTTTGAGCACAGTTTTGTTGTAGAATAGCATGGTGGGAAATAGCGTGGGTAGGCCAGATAAAATGGGATGTCCGGCGTCGACGGCACTCGGACAAAAGCCCTGTGGCAGTTCGACCCGATCATCGTGATCGAGTATTTCGACGGGCAGCATCTCCTCTAGTTCGGTCTCGTGAAAGCGGGCCTTGTTTTCGACACCCGCGAAAGACATATAGCCGCCGATCATCAGAAAGCCCCCGCCTGCGCGGACATATTCGCGCAGGACATCCAGACGGTTGGGCATCTTTTGCGAGCGCAGAACATTGGGATGGAACAGCAGGCTGTTGCTGCCCAGATCGCTGGTCACAACGCAATCATATTGCTTGAGCTCTTCGACCGAAAGGGGGAATTTCGCCATGACTTCGTGGCACGGAATGTAATCCACTTCAATTCCGTTTTCTTTTAAACGGGGTAGGATGTAGCGGGCCGCCTCACCGTAAGTGTAATGTGTAAAGGCGTCCATACCCTTAATATGGGTGGTTGAGATCATCGCTGATTCGCCTGCGAATAAAATTTTCGTCTTTTGCATGGTTACCAACCTTTTCATGATTTCGAGATTGATGGATGACGCTCGTTTTCGGTTTTACGAATTTTTTATGATTAACTGGCGCATCTGGTGGCGATTCAGACCGGAATCATCGGTTCTGTAAGTTGTCCGGGATATGTGTCCCGAATTCAATTGGCGAGCCATGTGACTTTCGCATGATAATGTTCGTGTCGAGCATGACCTTTTCGTTGATGTCCATGCCGGAAAGCTTGCGCAGGATCATTTCCGTTGCGATGTAGCCCATCTGGTAGGTCTGCTGCTTGACGGTCGTTAGAGGGGGCGTGATCATGTCCATCCAATCAAAATCGTCATAACCAATAATGGCAATGTCTTGGGGGATCTTGACCCCTTGACGGTTCAGTTCCAGAACGGCGCCCATCGTCAGCACGTTATCGGAGACGAAAATCCCATCAACGCCGCGCTTGAGTAGCTCGCGGACACACAAACTTCCGTTTTCAATCGAAAAATGATCAACCAGGATGACATATTTGTCATCGTAATCGAAGCCACAACTGCGGATAGCCTTTTTGTAGCCGCTGTAACGCAAGGCGCCGGAGGAGACTCCCAGCCCGCCGCCGATCAGACCGATTTTCTTTTTGCCGCCGGATGCCAGGAGAGTTACGGCTTCGAAGCCACCTTTCTCATTGTCCGAATCCACGCAGCTGAAGTCCGAACCATCCACACGTCTGTCCAGGAGCACATAGGGCACGCCCATTTCCTTCAAGACGGTCAATTGGTTGGGATTGCGCGATGATGGCACCAGGATGACGCCGTCCACCCACTGGTTTTTTAGAATCTGCAGCGCGCGCAGGCTCTTTTCGCTTTTACCTGCTGAGCCATAGTTGGAAACGATAACGTAGTAATCCGTTTCCTGGAGTTTTTTGCGAATTCCCAGCAAAATATCCATGTAGAAATAATTGGCGTTGCGGTTGGATTCGTCCGTGGGGATGACAAAGGCGATGGTATTGGATTTTTGCGTGCGGAGCATGCGCGCGGCGAGGTTGGGCCGGTAACCAATTTCGTGCGCGGCAATCAAGACTTTTTCGCGACTTTTCTCCGAAACCTGGCGATTATTATTGAGCACATGGGAAACCGTAGCCGTTGATAAACCGGTCATCTCTGAAATCTTCTTGATAGTCATGGAGTGCCATTCCTCTACATCAAGCAAAAATGTTAATCGATTAATATAATTGCCAAAAAAAAGAGTTCAGCTGTAAAAGAAATTTAAGGCATCGCAGGTCAGTGTTACACGGTTGCGCGGGAGAAAACGAACAAAACTGAGTAAATAGAACCTTTTTTTGCCTTTTCGCGAGAGAAACGGTCTTTTTGCCTGGACAAATCTGTCTTTGTCGAAGCGACTATATAACCCTGTCAGCCGAAAAATAACACTTTCCTATTGAGATTATGTGTATCGTTTCACATCACTTCTATCAGTATATACAAAAAAAGAGGCTTGTCAATAAGCAGCTTGTCATAAATAAGTAATATTTTTTGAGTGGCGGGGAAAAAAGATCAAATTCGGAATGTGGATTATCGCGGTTTTCCATCTAAAACATCTGGATGATGCGGCGGGGCCGCTTAATTGCGCAGCATTTTGTGGGTGCAGTGGCAATATTTTCTCAAAAGCAGCGTAAATTTGGCATTTTAGATGTTGGGGACTTGAAATATGCCCTCATGGTCACCTTTCTGTCTTTCATCCCGCATGAAAAAATGTTGCTTTTGCGAGTGTCCCTGGCCATGTGGGTACCATGGCGACTCGCAAAAGCCCTGCACCTGCGCGTCATCGACCGTCACCAGGTACCAGAAGTGCATTTCCGGCCCGCTGCTGGCATCGCCCAAATTCCAATAGCAGGGAATTTAGGGGAGGATGAGATGTAGATGCCCATAATGGGTTGTAAATCCATATTTTGGTGCCCAGACTGAGGCCCCTTCCCCCATTTCCGCCCTTTGAAATGGGGGAAGGGGGTTGGTTTAGGTGAGTCAAGAAAAACCATACTGAGAATTGCTGGGATTTAGTGTGGTTGGTAAGCTTGATCAGGGAAAGAATTGTTATAATGTTTTGATTATGACCCCGCACCTGCTTGCTACCAAATTCCACATCCCATCTCGGCGAGCGGGCTTGGTTGTGCGCCCGCGCCTGCTGGAGCATCTCCAGCGTGGATTGGATGAAAACCGCAAACTGACACTCATCTCCGCCCCGGCGGGCTATGGCAAAACCACGCTTGCGGCTGAATGGATTGCCAATCTCCAATCTAAAATCGCAAATCAAAAATTAAAAATCTGCTGGCTTTCCCTCGACGAAGCGGACAACGCCCCGGCCCGTTTCATGGAGTACTTCATTGCAGCATTGCAACAGGTGGATGAAGGGATCGGGCAACGGCCGCTAAGCCTGTTGGGCGTGCCGCAGGTTGCCTCCTATCTGGTCATTTTGGATGAATTGCTCAACGATTTGGCTGGCCTTGAATTTCAGCTTTGCCTGGCGTTGGATGATTATCACACCATCACATCCCCGCAAATCCAGCAGGCGATGGAATACCTGCTCGACCACCAGCCCTCCCAACTGCATCTCATCATCACCACGCGGGTTGACCCTGCCCTGCCCCTGGCGCGCCTGCGCGTTCGCGGGCAAATGACCGAAATCCGCGCCCGCGACCTGCGCTTTACTCTGGAGGAGGCCAGTCAGTTTTTCAACCAGCTCATGCGCCTCGACCTGTCTCTTGACGCTATCCGGGCACTCGACGCGCGCACGGAAGGCTGGGCGGCGGGACTGCAATTGGCTGCCCTAGCGCTCTCTGACCAGCCCGACCGTCAGGATTTTCTTTCTGCCTTTGGCGGCAGTCACCGTTATGTGGTCGATTACCTGCTCGACGAAGTGCTTAAACGCCAACCGACCGAAATCAGCGCTTTCCTGACCCAAACATCCATCCTGCGGCGTTTCAATGCCGGGTTGTGCCAGGCGGTCACCGGCAACCCCAACTCGGCTGAAATCCTGTCGCAAATGGAACGCGCCAACCTGTTCCTCCTGCCCCTGGATGAAACCCGCGGCTGGTATCGTTATCATTCCCTCTTTGCCGAGGCTTTACACTTGGGGTTGGATCCTGCTGAAGAGCGCACCATGCACGCTCGCGCCGCCGCCTGGTTTGAAGGGAACGGCTGGCTGAGCGAGGCGCTGGCGCACTGGCAGGCTGTTCCCGAACCGGCCCAGGCCGCCCGGCTGATGACCCAGCTTGCTCCCGAGTTGCTGCGCACCGGTGAAGCCCAAACCCTGCTGGGCTGGCTCAACAGCCTGCCCGAAAGTGTTCTTCCTCAAAGCCCGGAACTGGTTTCACATCACGCACTCTGCCTGCTGATGACCGGCCAGCCCGATGCCGCGCGCGAATCAGCGGCGCGCGCCTTCGCTGCGCCATCCCAGGCAAAAGATGGGCGCTTGCTGGCGATCCAGGCCTGGTTTTCTGCAGCCGCTGGCTCGGCACGAACAATGGAACTCGCCCGCCTGGCTCTCGAACGGCTGGGAGAAGGTGATTCCTTTTTCCATGCCCTGGCGCTGCTGGCGCTTGGCGGTCAGTACGCCTGGAGCGCCAACCTGTCCGAGTCGAGCGAGATTTTTCGACAGACCTGGGAATTGGGGAAGCGCATGAAGCACCCCTTCATCGCCCTGGGTGGATTAGCCAACCTGGCCTTCAACCTGCTCGAAAAGGGACAACTGCGCGAGGCCGAATCGCTCTGCCGCGCCGCATTTGATGAATTTGTCGATTCGCGCGGGCGGCCTTTGCCCATTTTGGGGATTCTCCACGCCCCGCTGGCCGCCATCTGCTACGAAAAAGGCAGCTTGGACGAAGCGCAAAATCTGGCCGAACGTGGCGTTGCCTTGTGCCAGCGTCTGTTTTCCAATGACATCATGGGCGGCGATAACGAAATCACCCTGGCGCGAATTGCCCTGGAACGCGGCGAACCCGAAAAAGGTTTCGACCTGCTCCGGGCAATTACCCGCTCTGCCAGCCAGCGCGGAATGACGATTGTCGTCTATAAAATGGCCCTGGCAGATGCGGAATTACATCTACTGATGGGCGACTTGCCTGCCGCCGGGCGCAAACTGCGCGAAGTGGAAGCCCTGACCCGGCCCGAATTATCCAAATCCAGCCGGATGGCGGAACATCTGCGCGCCCGCCTTCTGGCGGCGGCAGGTGAGACCAGGCAGGCGCTCAATATTTTGCATGAACTGGCACAAACCGATCAGGCCGACGGCGCGCTTCGGCGGCACATGGGCATTCAATTAACCCAGGCATTGGTGTACGAACAACTGGGAGATCGGACTCGCGCCCGCAATCTTTTTATGGAAATTCTCAACCTGGCGGCGGTGGAAGGCTACGAGAGCCTGTTTTTCCCGCACCCTGGGCGGCCCACCCGCCCTTTGCTCGAAGCGGCGCGTTCCAGCG
>JBBRWF010000074.1:0-12262 GCA_038249405.1 Anaerolineales bacterium | reverse complement strand
GTGAATTGCTAAAGCTGACTCAACAGCCAGATATTATCTCTTTCGGGGGCGGTTTGCCTGCCCCTGAAGTGTTTCCGCTGAAGGAATTTAAGAATTCCTGCAATTATGTGCTGGAACATGACGGCGCGCAGGCCCTTCAATACGGCACGACCGAAGGTTACAAGCCGCTGCGTGAGATGATCGCGCGGCATACTGTGCGCTACAGTGTGGATATTAAACCTGAAAATATCCTGATCACATCCGGGTCACAGCAGGCGCTGGATTTTATCGGGAGGCTGTTTTTGAATCGCGGCGATTACATCGCGGTTGAATCGCCGACCTACCTGGGCGCGCTGCAAGCCTGGAACGCGTACGGCGCGCAGTATATCTCGGTGCCCATGGATGAGAACGGCATGATCGTGGATGAGCTGGAAAAGGCGCTGCGCATCGGGCCGAAATTCATTTACGTGCTGCCTAACTTCCAGAACCCAAGCGGCGCCACGCTGAGCCTGGAACGCCGCCAGCGGATCGTTGAACTGGCTGACAAATACGGTGTGCCGATTGTGGAAGATGATCCGTACGGACAGTTACGCTATGAGGGCGAGCACCTGCCTTCGCTGGTGTACCTGGACAGCAAATATCGCGGCGATGACGGCATTTACACCGGCAACGTGATCTACCTGAGCACTTTCTCCAAGCTGCTATCGCCTGGACTGCGCGTGGCATGGGTAGTTGCACCGGAGCAAGTGATCAAGAAACTGGTGCACACCAAGCAGGCGGCTGACCTGCACACGGCGACCTTCAACCAGATGATCGCTTACGAAGTGGGCAAGGGCGGCTTTTTGGATGAACACGTCAAAGTGATCCGCGCCACGTACAAAGAGCGGCGGGATGTGATGCTGGAAACGATGGAAGAGATCTGGCCGGCAGGCACACGCTGGACGAAACCGCAGGGCGGCATGTTCCTGTGGGGTATTTTGCCAAAAGGCATGGATACGTCTGAGATCATCAAGCTGGCGATTGAGAGGAAGGTGGCTTTTGTTCCGGGCGCGGCGTTCCACGCCAACGGCGGAGGCAAGAACACGATGCGGTTGAATTTCTCTTACTCCGCGCCGGAGTTGATCCGTGAGGGGACAACGAGGCTGGGGCTGCTGCTAAGGGAATTGATCGTAGCAAAGGGCAAGTAAAACTAAAAGCACATAAAAAACCTGGCGGTCTGATGACCGCCAGGTTTTTTATGTGCTTACGTGGATAATAGTGAGTATTAAGGAACAATAACGGCCGCTGAAATGAACCTTTTACTGGCTTGCAGAACAGGCCGCCAGAATGGGAAATCTGTTTTTTATTCTTCCACATAGGGGACGTAGTCGGCGCGGGCGAGGCCCTGGTCGATGGCTTTTTGGGCAACGGCGCGGGCAACGGCGCGGTGGACTTTTTTATCCAGGGCGTTTGGCACCAGTTCACCCGAAGGGGCCATGTCGGCAATGGTCTGGGCGGCGGCGAGCAGCATTTCATGCGAGATGCGCGAGGCGTTGGCATCCACGGCTCCGCGGAAAATGCCGGGGAAGCCGAGCACGTTATTGACGGATTTGCCATCAGCTGCAAAAGCAGCGCCCTGGCGGAGTGCGGCTTCAGGGTCAATTTCAGGGCTTGGATTGGAAAGCGCCAGGATGATCTGACCTTTGCGCACCATCTCGGGCTTGATCAGGCCTGAAACACCGGTGGTGGCGATGACGATATCGCAATTGGCCATGATCTCGCGCAGATTGGAGGCGCGCCCGCCGGCGGCCTCGAGGCGTTTGAGCGCATCGGGGTTCAGGTCCGCGCCCCAGACGGGGTTGCCGGTGAGACGCATGAGCATGTTGGATGTGCCAGAACCGGCCGCACCCAGGCCGATCTGTCCAATTTTGGCACTGGAAAGATAAACACCTGATTGGCGCGAAGCGACCATGAGGGCGGCAGTGGTGACTACGGCGGTGCCGTGCTGATCATCGTGCATGACGGGGATATCGAGGCGCTGCTGGAGGCGGCGTTCAATTTCAAAGCAACGCGGAGCGGATATGTCTTCCAACTGGATGGCGGCAAAGGTTTGGGAGATGTTTGCCACAGTTTCGATGATCTGATCGGTATCTTTGGTGCTCAGCAAAATGGGGATGCCTGATAATCCGACCAGGGATTCCATAAGCATGGCTTTGCCTTCCATAACCGGCATGCCTGCCAGAGCGCCAATATCCCCCAGGCCGAGCACAGCCGAACCATCGGTAACAATCGCAACCATGTGACAGGTGGATGTGTATAAACGAGCCGCGGCGGGGTCTTTGGCGATTTTCAGGCAGACTTCGGCCACGCCGGGGGTGTAGACTTTTCGGAGCGTGGCGAACGAATCGATGGGATAGCGAGAACGGATGGCAATTTTGCCCTTGAGGTGTAATTGCAAGATTTCATCACGCACATCCACCACGACGGTGCCTTCATTGGTGCGCATAGCAGCCAGAATGATTTCAACCTGGCCCAAATCGTCGGCGTAGATGGTGATGTCGCGCACCACGTGCAAGGAGCTTTCGCTGAGCATGTTAATGTCACCGACAGCGCCGCCCGCATCTGAAATTGCGACCAGAAGACGGGCCAACTGCCCGAGAGTCTGCTCGTTGCGCACACGAACTGTGCGGCTTACTTTGCGTTCCCAGGCCATAAAGTCCTCCGTTATCCATCAATTATTTAGAAATTATTTCAGGCTCTTTGATTCTTTGCGGGAGAGCACCCAAAGATTTTTCTAAAAATCTTTGAAGCAGCGCGCTCGATTTTGGGTACGCATCAGCAAATTTGAGCGAGCCGGGTGGATGTGTACGAATAAACAGGGTAAGCGCTACAGCAAAGAGAAGATCTGGGCATGGGTTTGAATCACGGGGCAGCCGGGCGATTCAAACAAGCCTTCGGGATCAATCAGTACCGGGTGCAAGCCTGCATTGCGCGCCCCAAGCACATCGGCAAAATAATTATCGCCGACATAGAGTGTTTCATTGGCGGGTGTTTTCGCCAGGCGCAGGGCGTGCAGAAAGATTTCCTTGTCAGGCTTCCAGGAGTTGACTTCCCCGGCGGCGAGCGAAAAATCAAAGTAATCTTTGATGCCCAATTCCAGCAAGTATTCGTCATAAGGCAGGTGGCGGTTGGAGACGACGCCCAGAACAATGCCGCGATTGCGCAGGCTGACCAGAGTCTCCACCAGGCCATCCATAAGAATATCGGAAGGCCGGTAGCTATCAGTCATGTATGCATTAACAAGGGGAGCCAGTTGCCTGGCCTGGTCGGGCGCAGCGCCCAGCTCGAGAAGCTGCCGATAACCATAGTTATCCCAAAATGATTTTTCGTTGGGGAAGGCCTGCCTGTCAGCAAGGTGTTCTGGGGATTCGGCCCAATAATGATGTTCCCAGCGTGCAGCCTGCCGGCGCAGTTCAGCCGTAAGCGGTAACCCGAGTTCCTGCGCCTGGTCGGCAAAAACCTGGCGGCCTTTTGGGTGACCCACCCGCAAGGTGCCATCAAGATCATATAGAATTGCGCGGATTGGCATGCCGGCTCAGCCACCAATCTGGTTCATGACGCGGTTGAGCGGGATGAGGCCTTCTTCGAGTCCGTGCCCCCAGGGTTTGTTCCAAACGCCGTCCAGAATCAACGCGCGCAGGTCATCTTCAGTTGCGCCATTGCGCAGCGGTGTGAGCAGGTCAATTTCTTTTTCGCGCAGCAGGCACATACGCAGCACACCATCGGCGGTGAGACGCGCGCGCGTACAAGCGGAACAGAACGGTACTGTAACGGATGAGATAAAGCCCAACTCACCTTTGCCGCCGCGAATACGATAAATGCGGGCTTCACCGTCATACTTGCCGGTGGCTTCCAAGGGGCCAAACTCACTTTCAATTTTCTGCTGAATTTGCGCCGCAGTGACAATTTGCTGGGTCTGAATATCCGTGACACCCGCGAAAGGCATCATTTCAATATAGCGCATTTGCCAGGGGCGGTCGATGGTCAGGGCAGCAAGGTCAATCACATCATCTTCGTTGTAACCCTTTACAACCACTGCGTTGAGCTTGACCGGTGCAAGGCCGACCTCTTCGGCGGCAAGAATGCCTTTCCAGACATCATCCAGTTTACCCCAGCGCGTAAGGCGGCGGAATTTTTGGGGGTCAAGCGTATCAATGGAGACATTGACGCGCTGCAAACCGGCTTCTTTGAGGGGACCTGCCAGGCGCGAAAGCAAGATGCCATTGGTGGTCATTGAAAGAGAGCGGATACCCGGTGTGGAGGCAATGCCGCGCACAATATCCACAACATGGGCGCGAACAGTGGGTTCGCCACCGGTTAAGCGAATCTTATCAAAACCGAGGCCTGCAAACAGGCGTGTGAGAGTCAGAATCTCATCGTCTTGCAATAAGTCTGCATTTGGGCGAAATGTCTGGTCTTCGGGCATGCAATAAATGCAGCGCAAATTACAGTGGTCTGTGAGTGAAATTCTTAAATAGTGTATGTTTCTGCCAAAGCGGTCGAGTGCCATAATATTTCCTATTTCGGGGATATACCATTAAGTAGTGCAATTATACACTGCCTATATTATAAGAACTTTAGAAGAAGGCTATAACTGTAATTGACGCGAAGCTACGGGCATGCTATGATGATATAGTAATTATCTTATTATTTTATTGCAGGCTGCATCAACCTCTACATTTGAAATCGTTATCATCTATTATTGCAGGTTTGAATGGTTTAGAGGTGTATGCAGCGGGGCAATATAAGGAGTCATTATGAGTATTGATTTTATTGTTCGTATTGTTGGCATGATCGTGTTTGCCTTATCGAGCGGTTACTGGGGGTTCTGGTTCAGCACGGTCAACGAATTATCCCCTACGACAGCGTATACGTTAGGCATTGGCCTGGTTGGCGCGTTGTTTGGCTTAATCGCGACCCCTTATTTCACCATTATACCGATGAGAGGCATCCGGCGATTGTTGGTTCGCATTTCCGCCGAAAACCTGCTGGCAGGTTTAAGCGGCCTGGTGGCGGGGCTGCTGGTGGCAGCTTTATTGACGTTCCCGCTCTCGATGCTGCCGATCCCACTGGGTAATGTAATGCCATTTCTGGCAGTGCTGTTGTTCGGGTACTTTGGCGTGGCGCTGTTTGTGATGCGCCAGGCAGACATCATGGCCGTGATTGGCAGCGTTGCCAACCGAGGTGGTGAAGGCGTTTCTGCCTCACCGACTGCCAGCTGGGGACAGGGTTCGCGCACCATCCTGCTGGATACCAGTGTGATCATTGACGGCCGGGTGGAAGATATTGCCAAGACCGGGTTTTTGCCAGGTACGCTGCTGATCCCACGCTTTGTGCTGAATGAATTGCAATATATCGCCGATTCGGCTGACAGCCTGCGCAGACAACGCGGTAGACGCGGCATGGAAGTACTGTCTGAGCTGCAAAAGATATCGGCGGTGAGTGTACGCATCAGTGATATTGATGTGGAAGGGGTGCGCGAGGTGGATGACAAGCTGGTGATCCTGGCACGCCAACTAAAATGCCCGATTCTGACGAATGACTATAATCTGAACCGTGTGGCTGAACTGCAGGGTGTGGTTATCTTGAACATCAATGAGCTGGCAAATGCGGTCAAGTCGGTGGTTTTGCCGGGCGAAACGATGGGCATAGCGGTCATCCAGGAAGGCAAAGAATCCAACCAGGGTGTGGGTTATATGGATGACGGCACAATGGTTGTGATCGAAGGCGGCAACCGGTACATCGGGCAAACCAAAGCGGTGACTGTGACCAAGGTGCTGCAAACAGCGGCCGGGCGCATGATCTTTGCCAGACCAGAAGATTAGCCAGCACAGCCAGGACTTAACAAACCAGGGACGCGGTTCGCAATGAACTGCGTCCTTTTAATAATCTGTGGTTTATAATTCACGCCATCAGGAGAGAAATTATGATTCGTCTTTACAATACGCTCACACGCAAAAAAGAAGAACTTCAGACGCTCGAACCGGGCGTTGTAAAAATGTATGTATGCGGCCCGACGGTCTACAATGACGCTCATGTGGGGCACGCCATGTCGGCGCTGGTATTTGATATTATCCGCCGGTATCTCGAATACCGGGGTTTTAACGTCAGGCACGTAATGAATTACACGGATGTTGACGATAAGATCATCAACCGCGCCAACCAGATGAACATGGACCCGTTTGTGTTATCGCAGCGTTATATTGATGATTTTGATCAAAACCTGACTGATCTGAACATTCAACCTGCGACGGCCAAACCGAGAGTGAGCAAGACGATGCCGCAGATCATTAAATTTGTGCAGGGGCTGATCGACAACGGCAGCGCCTACGCGGCTACAAACGGGGATGTCTACTTTCGCGTAACGCATGATGAAGACTATGGCAAGCTGTCGGCCCGCAAGCTGGATGATATGCAGGCAGGCGCGCGCATCGAGGTGGAAGAACTAAAAGAACACCCGATGGATTTGCGCTGTGGAAAGCGGCCAAACCCGGCGAACCATCCTGGGACAGCCCGTGGGGCAAGGGACGACCCGGCTGGCATATTGAATGCTCGGCGATGAGCCTGGATGAATTGGGCGAGCAGATTGACATTCACGGCGGCGGCAACGACCTGATCTTTCCGCACCACGAAAATGAAATTGCCCAGTCTGAGTCACTTTCTGGCAAGCAGTTTGCGCGATACTGGATGCATAACGGTATGCTGCAGCTTGGCGGCGAAAAAATGTCGAAATCGCTTGGCAATATCATCAGCATTAAGGAATTTTTATCCAAACGCGATGCGGATGTGATGCGCATGCTGGTCTTAAACGGCAGCTACCGCGCCCCGCTGGTGTTCAATGACGAGACTCTGGATGGCGCCGAAAAGGGTCTGGAGCGCATCAAATCTGCGCTGCGCCCTGCGCCAGACAAAGGCGAGGCGGCGGCTGTTGGCGTTTTGAACGCGCTCTCGGTCCAGGCAGATTTGACCAAAAGTGGTTTTACAGCGGCGATGGATGATGATTTCAACACGGCCGGTGCGTTGGGCATACTTTTTGACCTGGTGCGGGGGGTCAACACGGCACGGGATGGAGGCGCAAATGCGCTCCAGCTAAAACCCGCTCAAAACCTGCTGCGGGAACTGGCGAATGTCTTTGGGCTGAGCCTGAGCGAAAAGACCGGTTCAGAGGGTGCGGACAAATTCATCGATCTGCTGGTGGAAGTTCGCAGCGAAGTGCGCAAGCAAAAACTGTGGGCACTCTCGGATTTGGTACGAGACCGGCTGAAAGAGCTGGGTGTGACGATTGAGGACAGCAAAGAAGGCACGCTGTGGAGATGGGGATAATCTTTGCCATCTGGCAGGGCTAAAACTCAGAACAAAAAGCGGTGTATGAAAGTATGCGCCGCTTTTTTGTTTGCGAGGACGCTGCGTTTGACAAAAGACAAATCAAGGTGACAGTGAAATAAGCAATTCTTTATATGAAATTTGTGCCCTTCAAAAAGGATGGTTGTTGAATTAACATGCCTGTCTGATACCCCATCCCCTACCCTTCTGCGCTAGATTTTCTGCAATTTTTGTCATGATGCATGTGCGGGGAAGGGCAAAATCTTCTTTTGAGAGACTGGGGAGCCAAGCTCCCCAGTCTCTCAAGCTCTCAGCCCCTAATCCTTGTGCAATTCGACATCATTTTGAGGCGAGAAAATGAGGAATATTGGGTAAAAAAGGCTATTTCGCTTCCATGATCTTAGCGGAGGATGCTATTCGTATATCTCTAAAACCATAATGAGAATTGCTACAGCGGAATAAGGCTAACAAAATTCGCGGGGTTGTTTCGCGTATAATCAGCGCAATGAAAGCGACCCAAAAAACAAACATCCGTAACGCCATGATCGCAATGCTGCAAGGAATCCCCGGCCTGCTTTTTGAGATTATGCTGATTGGTCTGATTTTGATCGGGGTATTTTTCCGGGTGAACTGGATAAACTGGAGCCAGGGTACCAACCTGCACCCGGATGAATATGGTTTAACCAGCACACTTACGCAACTATCCATCCCCAAAACAGCCGCGGATTACTTTAATACGCGGCTTTCTCCGCTCAGTCCTTATCGAAAGTACGATATAAACGGCAAGCAGACCAACCCGGGACCGGACAACCGCATGCGCTGGGGACAGCTGCCCATCACCATTATCCGCCTGGCAGGGGAAACCAGCAACAACACCGGGTATAACGAGATCCGCCTGCTGGGGAGAAGCCTTTCGGGGCTGGCGGATGTACTCTCGCTCTTTTTCATCTTTTTGATCGGGTTCAGATTGTACGGTCGACGGGTTGGCCTGCTGGCGGCGGCATTAAGCGCGCTGGCGGTTATGCAGATTCAGCAATCGCACTTCATGACCGTTGACAACTTCGGCGGGTTGTTTACAACCGTGGGCATGTTTGCCGCAGTAGAGATCGCAAAAACACCGCCAGCCTGGCGCCCGCTGCCCGCAAAAGACGGGGCAGCTGCGGACAAGACTGCCTACCGCTTAGCGACTGGAGCTCTGATATGGTACCTGGTATTTGGAGCTGCTTTCGGCCTGGCACTGGCTTGCAAGGTGAACTTACTGCCGATTGGCGGCATGGTGCTGATCGCTGGGTTTATCAGTATCGCGGATCTAAAGCTGCGCAGCCAACAGGATCTATGGCGTATTTTTGGCCTGACAAGCTCGCTGATGGCAGTGGCTTTTTTGAGCGCGGTGGTGGTATTTCGGGTGGCACAACCCATGAGCTTCCGCGCAACGAGCGGAAATACAGGGTTGTTCAGCTTTCAACTTAATCCGGATTGGGTTGACAGCATGCAAGTCGCCTCGGGTGAATCGAGCGGGGTGGGTGGCGGACCGCCCGGCGAGCAATGGGCGCACCGCCTGGCGATTGTTTTCCCATTGGTCAACATGGTTTTATGGGGTCTTGGCCTGCCGCTGGGGCTGGCAGCATGGAGCGCTTTTGGCGCGGCGTTCTGGCAGGTACTGCGCGGCCGAAATTGGCGGGCGCACCTGCTACCGCTGATATGGGTGGGCGGGTATTTTCTATTCATGGGTACGCGCTGGGTAAAATCGGTGCGGTACTTTTTGCCCATTTATCCGTTTTTATGCCTGCTGGCCGCCTGGGGATTGATAAGCCTGCTTCAATGGGCTGCAGACAGGCAACCACGGCCCTTCAGGCTTGTGATTGCCTTTACCTGCGTTGGAGTGACCTTACTGGGCACGCTGGCATGGGCAAATGTCTTTACGCAAGCGGTGTATGAGACGCCGCACACGCGCATCCAGACCACACGCTGGATTTTCCAAAATATTGCCGGCCCATTTCAACTGGCGTTTCTAACGCAGGATGGAACGGATTACCAGGAAGCAATACAAGCCCCCGATTATTTGCAGATTGACATGACGCAACCGTATGTACTGCCTTTCCTGCTGCGCGAGGGTGGACAGCTATTGCAAATCAGCATTCCACACGTCCAGGCGACATCGGACGGCGTGCTGCAGGTGGTAATTGCAAGAGATGCGTATGGGAAGGAGAAACTGGCGGAGACAAGCCTGGCCGTAAGCAGGTCAAAGGGAGCAGCGGTTGCAAAATTCCAAAAGGCGAAGTTAATCGCAGGCAATTCATACTTTTTGATCGTTTCCACTAACAGCCCGGGGATTGTTTCGATCTTCAGAAATGTTATCGCCAACGAGAGTTGGGATGAAGGGCTGCCGGTACCATTCGACGGCTACGATCCATTTGGACAGTTGTACCGCGGCCTGACGATGGAAATCCGCTGGCCGGATGACGAACATAAGCGCGAGGTCATGCTGGAGACGCTGCAAGAAGCCGATTACCTGATTTTGCCCAGTCAGCGCGCAATCTGGTCCACCTGCCGGATACCAAGGACTTACCCGATGACGATGGAGTATTACCGCGCGCTGTTTGATGGCCGGCTGGGGTTTGAGCAGGTGGCGCAATTTGACGCGCCGTTGAAGCTGGGCCCAGTGTGGATTTCAGATGTGGGCGGAAGCCTGGCGTGGAATAAGGCCCCCGCTTTACCACTGTTCAACAGCAGCCTGCTGGCCGCTGAAGAAGCCTTCAGTATTTACGATCACCCACCGGTGTGGATTTTTAAGAAACGCAGTGATTTCAACCTGCAGCGGGCCACTGAACTTTTAAACCGGGTGGATTTGTCACGGGTGGTCGTACAGGCTCCGCGGGATGCGGACGGCAAATGGTGCCCGGCACAATAAGAACAGGCTGCTTTTGCAGCGCATACTGGTAAAGCATGGTTTCGACCCTATGGAAAACCTCGCAAACACCAAGGCTCGGGTAAAATAGACTTATGACTGATGCTGATTTCAAGATTATCAATCCAGAGCCATTATTAATCGTGCTTTCCGGCCCATCTGGAGTAGGGAAAGATTCTGTGATCAACCGCATGAAGGAACGCGGCTTATCTTTTCACTTCGTTGTTACAGCCACCACGCGTGCTATGCGTCCAAACGAAGTGGATGGTGATGATTATATATTTCTCAGCAGCGAAGAGTTCGCGCGGATGATCGAATCTGACGAACTGCTGGAGTATGCCATTGTGTATAACGATTACAAAGGCATCCCCATAAAACAAGTTCGCGACGCACTGATCAGCGGCAAAGATGCGATCATGCGGATCGATGTACAGGGAGCCGCCACGATCCGCAAGTTGATACCAGACGCAGTGTTGATCTTTTTGACCACCGAAAGCGAAGCAGACCTGGTGGAGCGCCTGCTAGCACGCAAAACAGAGACGTCCGACGCGCTTAAACTACGGATTGCAACCGCACGCCAGGAATTAAAACGCGCCAGCGAATTTGATTATGCGGTCATAAACCGGCAATCAATGCTGGATACCACAGTGGATGATGTACAGGCAATCATTACTGCTGAACATCATCGTGTAATACAAAGAAGAGTGGAATTGTGAACGAATCATTTGAACAACCGCCGGTCATCCCGGCCCATCCGCCAGCACCCAAGATTTCTGAAAACCTGGTCAGTCCGGTGGTAACCTATACACTGATGGCCGTGACGATATTCATTTACATCCTGCAGGCAGGTACGCAGGCGCTGCTTGGCACTGATATTCCGGCCATTTTGGGAATGAAAGTGAATGCTTTCATCATGCAGGGCCAGTTATGGCGCTTTTTGACGCCGATGTTCTTGCACGGCTCTATTTTCCATATCGGCTTCAATATGTATGCTTTGATCATCATTGGCTCCGAGTTGGAACGTAGGTTTGGGCATTGGCGTTTTCTGCTGCTGTACGTTCTTGGCTCGCTTGGGGGGAATGTGTTTTCGTTTTTGTTCTCTCCAAACCCTTCGCTGGGGGCTTCAACTGCCATCTTCGGTTTGTTGGGCGCAGAGATGGTATTTTTCTATCAGAACCGGAAGTTGTTCGGCAGTGGGGCCCGGCGGGCTTTGCAAAACGTGATTACGGTGGCGGCGATCAATTTTCTGATCGGGCTTTCGCCGGGTATAGACAATTGGGGACACCTGGGCGGGCTGATGGGCGGACTGATCTTTACCTGGTTTGGCGGGCCCAAACTTAGCCTGCAAGGGCAATATCCTGTGCTAGAGGTAACGGACGAACGACACATCTCTGACCAGCTGCTTGGGGCCGGACTGGTAATTTTGCTATTTGGCACGCTGGCCGCGATGAAAATTCTGGGGATCGGGTCTTTATAAGCACGGCGTATTGGAATATTTTTACCATGCTGCTTTTTTAATCAGCAAATTGTGATATTTATCACAATAGTCAGGGCCCTTTTTTGGTTTTTTCTGGTATATTACAGCCGTTAAAACTTTCAAATTTTGTACCCAGTGAGGAAATGAAATGAAACAAATATGTGTCATTGGCGTTGGCTACGTTGGTATTGTGACAGGCGCATGCTTTGCGGACCTGGGAAACCGGGTAATTGCCCTGGATGTAAACGAACAGCGGGTTGCCAACCTTAAGAAAGGCATCATGCCGATCTACGAACCAGGGTTGGAAGAACTGGTGATGCGCAACGTACATGCCGGACGGCTCACTTTCACCACAGACTACGCGGAAGCGGTCAAAGGTACCGAGTTTGCCTTCATTGCAGTTGGCACACCTTCCGGAGTAAGCGGCGAAGCAGATTTGCAATATGTGGCATCCGCCGCCAAATCAATCGCCGAAAATATGAGCGAGCCGTTAATTATCATTAACAAATCCACAGTGCCGGTTGGGACTGGAGATT
>JBBRWF010000073.1:0-12398 GCA_038249405.1 Anaerolineales bacterium | reverse complement strand
TATTGACAGTAAGCTAAACGGGTAACGCGTTCTTTTTTCGGTATCATTTTGTAACAATAACCGTTTTTTCATCTACCGTCAATTTGTTCATCTTGCGTAAGTCCTATTAAGGAAAGTTTCCCGTTTCAAAAAACCGGCTGCCTCTCGCATCCCACAACAAAACTCCCTGTTTAACTATATCAGGTTTGGTTGTAGAATAAATCAACATACCGGCTGGTTGGCATTCATTCTGCCGCCTGTCGCAAAAATTCGCTGACTGGGTTTGTATGCCCATAAAACGCACAACTTCAAGGAGAACCCATGGATAAGTACCGCGTCAAACCCGGAGAAAAGATCAAACTTAAAGATTTCGATCCTGCCGATACCAGCCACGTCCCCAATGGCAAACAGGCCGGAATGCCCTGGCTGGCGGAATTAACCGAAAAACTGGGCACACTGCAAGAAATGCTATACGCCGAACATAAACACAGAGTACTGGTGGTTTTACAGGCCCGCGATGCGGCAGGCAAAGACAGCACAATCACCTCCGTCTTCAGTGGCGTAAACCCTCAGGGCGTCCGCGTCGCCAACTTCAAAGTGCCCAGTGAAATAGAAAGGGACCATGACTACCTCTGGCGCATCCACCAGCAGATGCCCGGCAAAGGCGAATTAGTGATCTTCAACCGTTCCCATTATGAAGATGTTCTGGTGGTCCGCGTACACGAGCTGGTTACCAAAGACATATGGAGCAAACGCTATGACCAGATCAGCGCATTTGAGCAAATGCTCGCGGATGAGGGCGTAACCATTGTTAAGTTTTACCTGGATGTTTCAAAAGATGTGCAAAAAGAACGCCTCCAGGAACGTATCGATGAACCCGCCAAAAACTGGAAATTCAACCCCGATGACTTAAAAGAACGTGCCCTGTGGGAAGAATATACCAACGCCTACGAAGATGCATTCAATAAAACCAGCACACGCCAGGCACCCTGGTACATCATCCCCGCCGACCACAACTGGTACAGAAATTTATGCGTAGCATCCATCCTGGTCAAAACGCTGGAAAATCTAAACATGGCCTACCCCGCCCCCGCTCCAAATCTGAAGAATATTGTTATTGAATAACCCCTCAGCATGATACAAAAACGCCATCCATATGCCGTCATAAAAATCTGCAAAACTCCGCTTGACGCCAACGATTCACAGTGATATAAATGCGCCCAATATGAACACAGCCTATATCGCAAAGACTACATCCATGACAACCACCTCGCGGGCAAACCGTGGGGTCTTGATGTTTGGATAAAGCCAGCCGAACTGCTGCTTACCCGCACATCAGCGCTCCACGAAAACGTGGAGCGCTTTTTATTAACACGCCGCAGTCATTCGAACACCATCTTAAAAACAGGAGAATTCCATGACAGAGAAATCATCCCAAACACTGGTAATGAAATTTGGCGGCACATCTGTTGGTTCAGCCCAATCCATGGCTCAGGCTGCCCGGATCATAAAAGATGCCCGCGCAGAATGGAGCCAGGTGGTCGTGGTCACCTCCGCCATCGCTGGCGCAACCAATGCCCTGCTGGATAGCGCCATTTGCGCCGCCAAAGGCGACTTGCACCCGCTCTTTGAAACAGAAAAATGGCTCCTCGCCAACCACCTCAAAATTGCCGATGCGCTCATCACCGACCCGGCTCGCCGCACCCAACTAAAACAGGATATCGAAAAACTTGTGGCAGCCTTTGGCGATTTATGCCGCGCCATTGGCGTATTGGGCGAATCCAGCCCCCGCGCCCTCGATGCGGTTGCCTCACTCGGCGAACGCCTTTGTGTGCGCCTGCTCGCCGCCGTTTGCGAATCAACCGGGGTTCCCGCTCAATATGTAGAATCAACCCAGCTGATCATCACCAATAACAATTTCCAGAGCGCCCACCCCAATTTTGGGGCAACCACCTTTGCAACTCGTGCCAGACTTGGCCCCCTGCTCCAGGCCGGAATTGTCCCCATCGTTACCGGCTTCATCGGCGCCACACCCGAAGGCATCATCACCACCCTTGGCCGCGGTGGCAGCGATTATTCAGCCGCCATTCTCGGCGCAGTCCTCCCCGCCGACGATGTCTGGATCTGGACCGACGTAGATGGCGTCATGACCGCTGACCCCCGCATGGTACCAGACGCGCGCACCCTCCCCGAAATCAGCTACGGCGAAATCGCCGAACTGGCCTATTACGGCGCAAAAGTCCTGCACCCCAAAACCGTCCGCCCCGTGGTCGAAGCCGGAATTGGCCTGCGCATCTGCAACACCTTCAACCCATCTCACCCCGGCACCCGACTGGTGGCAAGTAACAAAACCAGCAAAGCCGTACAAAGCGAAAAAGTGATCAAAGCCGTAACCGCCATCCGCAAACAGCGCCTCGTCACCATCGAAGGCCGCGGCATGTTGGGTGTGCCGGGCGTGGCCGCCCGCGCCTTCGCCGCCGTGGCATCCACCGGCACCAGCGTTCCCCTCATCACCCAGGCCTCCTCCGAACAATCCATCTGTTTTGCCGTCCCCAGCGAATCCGCCGAAGCAGTTCTGGCAGCCCTGCAAAAAGTCTTTGCCATCGAACTTGCCGACAAAGACATCGACCAGGTCTGGGCCACAGATGATGTATCCATCATCACCGTAGTTGGCACAGGCACCCGCAACACCCCTGGCGTGGCCGGGCACATCTTTAGCAAATTAGGCCAGGCAAATGTCAACGTCCTCGCCATTGCCCACGGGTCATCAGACGTTTCCGTCAGTATGGTTGTGGAAAGTATCGATGATGAAAAATCAGTGCGCGCCTTGCATGAATTAATCGTGAAGTAGCAAAATATTTCTTAAGATATTCCCTTCACTAAGAAGTTTCCTCAACCTTATCATCAAGCCCCCATGAATTTATTGTGGAATAAGCGTAAAAAATTCGTTAATATATTTCACTTCGCAAAGGAGTTTTCCCTATGTCACCATCAATCCCCGTTGCAGTTTTGGGCGCCACCGGCTCGGTCGGACAGCGCTTTGTTTCCCTGTTGGATGGCCATCCCTGGTTTAAAGTTGGTTGCCCTGGCAGCCTCTGACCGCTCTGAAGGCAAGCCATATGCCCAGGCCTGCCGCTGGGTGCTCTCAGACCCCATGCCCGATTGGGCCAAAAACATGACCCTTGTGCCAGCCTCGCCGGAAGCGCTTGCCGGGGCCAAAATCGTCTTCTCAGCCCTTCCCGCCGACCTGGCTACCGGCCTTGAGCCCCAATTTGCCCGCGCAGGTTTTGCAGTTTGTTCCAACGCCTCCTCCTACCGCCGTGATGAAGATGTGCCGCTCTTATTACCCGAGGTCAACGCAGAACACATCCATCTCATCAAGCGGCAGCGCCAGAATCGCGGCTGGAGCGGCTGCATTCTCACCAATCCCAACTGCACCAGCACCGGTCTGACCGTTGCGCTAAAAGCCCTGGATGCCAGTTTTGGTCTCAAACGTGCCTTTGTGGTCTCCCTCCAGGCGCTCTCTGGCGCAGGCTACCCCGGTGTACCCTCGCTGGATATCATCGACAATGTCATCCCCTACATCGGCGGCGAAGAAGACAATGTCGAATGGGAGCCTCGCAAAATGCTCGGCAAACTGGGCGCAAACGGCATCGAATTGCTGGATGCCAAGTTTTCAGCCCACACCAACCGGGTCGCCGTTATTGACGGCCACATTGTATGCGCCAGTGTGGAATTTGCCAGCCCGGTCTCTCCCGCGGATGCCGTTCAGGCCTTGCTGTCCTACCGAACCCCCTCATCCGCTGCCAACCTGCCGTCCTCCCCCCAACCTGTCATCCTTTACCGGGAAGAAGCCGACCGCCCTCAACCGCGTATGGATCGTATGACCGGCAAGGGCATGACCACCGTGGTTGGGCGCGTGCGTCCCGACCCGCTCTTCCACCTCAAATTCGTCGTGCTGTCTCACAACACCATCCGCGGCGCAGCGGGAGGCTCTATCTACAACGCAGAATTGCTTGTACAGGAAGGGTTACTCTAAATAAAAGAGGAAGGACTGTCCAAAATTTCCGGACAGCCCTTCCTCTTTTTACAGGCGATCCCCCTCGCCCAGCATCACCCTGTCACCGCCTCTGTCAACCTCCCAGGGATAGATGACGCGTGCGTCTGTCACATCCGCATAATAATCCGGTTTCGATGAGCCAAAAAGTGTGCGATACGGGTTGAAATGCAAAACACAGGTTTCCGGAAAGCCCCCTGCCGATGAAACCCGGTTTTTTACCGCGGTAATCGTCCGGCCGGAACCCCAAACATCGTCAACAATCAACGTAGACCGCCCGCGCAGCTTATCTTCTGCCGGGAATTGAATAAACTCAGGCCAGGCCATCAACTGCTTGTTGCGCTCCATTTCAGCCGGGAAATCAACTGCGGCTGTCAGGATATGCGTGATCCCCATCGCCTCAGCCAGCAAACCACCCGGAATGATTCCGCCCCGCGTGATGATGACCATTGCATTAAATTCACGGTTAAATTGCGGAACTAGCTTGTCGATCAATCGATCTACATCATCCCAGACAAGGAAAATACGGCGGGGGGCATTGGGTTTTGGTTGCATGGGTTTATCCTAGTACAGCGGCAAGAGGTGCAGGAATGACCACCGGAATGCCCTGTTGGGCAGCTTCGACATTGCGCGCCCACAGGTACAAACAGGTATGATAAGCAGTGGATGTATAGGAACCGATCACATTCGCAGCCATGAAAAATATCGAGGCAACCAGAACGCCCAGGATAACACCCATCACCACCACTACTGTAGAACCGCCTGCGATGGAAATCATCGGCAAAGCGATCCCCAGGCCAATTCCAATACCAATCACTACCAGGCCAAATCCGATCAAACCAGTCACCAGGCGCACGCCTACTGCGCTGATACCGATCAACAGCAGGTTATTCTTGGCAATAAAAGTGGCCCGTTTGAGCCCATCTTTCAAGCTTTCATCTTCAATCACCATGATGGGCAGCACCAGGAAGACAGCTTCAGTCCATACTGTATCAATCAAATTGGCAATGCTTTCGCGAATAAAATTGCGATTGCGTCCATTCCCCCTGACCGCATTTTTGACCATATTGACCAGTGTTGAAGCTGCAGCCAGCGAGAGAATATCCAACCAATCGCGCTGGACAATTTGCCAGGCTTTATCCATTTTCCCATCACCATGGGTTAGATAATCATATATCAGTTTGACGGTCATTGCTGAGAAAATATAAGTGACCGCATATTGAGCGAACACCAGCAGCGCGCCAAAAAAACCCAAAATGACCCGGCCAAAAATCGATTCGGTACCCAGAATAAAAGCCGCCAGAGCGATCGGAATGATCCCTATCAAAGAAACCACAAAACCCACCAGCAAAGCATAAATGGATGGCTTGATCAGATCCTTATCAGCAATCGCCATGCTCCATGCCTGTTTAAGAAAATTCCAACCGCGCGAAAAAGATTGCATTTTTTACTCCTTTTGGGGTTTCATCGTGATATTCAGGAATTGTACACTTAATCATCCTGATCATCGCCAATTATTATAGCAAACTTACGGGCTGTACTTCAACCCGCCAACCATCTGGAATGCGCCCTCGAATCAAAGAAAGCGGATTTGGCCCGCGCAGAATGATCTGCCAGCGGTAAATCCCGTTGACCCTCGCAAAAAAACATGGAGCTGGACCAATCAGGCTGGTTTCATTGTATTTTTCAGTTGCGATCCAATCCTTTATACGCTGCGCCAGCCCATTCGTTGCTTTTTCCGCTTCAACAACATCCCGGTGTCGGTATTCCAGGCGTACCAGTTGGCTGAAGGGCGGGTAGCCCAACTGCCGTCGGTTCTCAATTTCCCATTTGTAAAAAGCGGCGTAATCATGCCCTGCCGCCATCTGGATGACAGGGTTTTTCGGCATAAAGGTCTGAAGAATCACCCGCCCACCGAGCACTGATCGCCCCGCCCGCCCGGCCACCTGGGTCAGCAGCTGAAATCCGCGCTCACTTACAAACGGATCAGGCAGGGATAGCCCCACATCCGCCAGCACAATCCCAACCAGGGTCACCAGGGGCAGATCCAGGCCTTTGGCAAGCATTTGCGTACCCACCAGCACATCTGCCTGGTGATTGGTGAAGTGCGTCAGAATGATCTCGTGCGCATCTTTTTCGCGGGTGGTTTCCCAATCCCAACGCAGGATTCGCGCCTTTGGCAGCAAAGCTGCCACTTCGGCTTCAACCTTTTCACTTCCCAATCCATAGGCCCGGATTTGATCACTCTTGCAGGCCGGGCAGGTACGCGGCATCTGCCTGGTATAACCGCAGCGATGGCAGGTCAAATTGGAATTAGTCCCCCGCGCCAGGTCACTGGATTCTAGCAATGTGTGCAGGGTAAGCGGCGAATCACACCTTGGACACTTAACCACATGACCGCAGCTCCGGCAAAAAACGTATGTTGCTGTGCCCCTGCGGTTAAGATACAAAATCGCCTGTTCGCCGCGCTCCAGTGTCTCAGCCAATGCTTCGGACAATGCCCTGCTAAAAATTCCCCGGCTGCCAGATTTAAGTTCCTCGCGCATATCCACGATACTGACAGGGGGCAATTCGCCCATGTTGCCATCCCTTCCGCCGGTTTGAATGCGTCGATGCAGCTCCAGCAAGCGAAAAGTCGCGCCTTCACGGCCAGGCATGCTCCTATATTTTAAGTCCACCGGCGGCGTGGCACTTCCAAGAATACAGACAGCCGCTGATATTTTTGCATACAATACCGCCGCATGAACCGCATCATAAAAAGGCGGCTCCTCCTGGTGATAGGAATGATCGTGACATTCATCGGCCACAATCAAGCCCAGCTCTTGCAGCGGGGCAAACAATGCAGAACGCGCGCCAATTAAAATACGCAGTTTGCCAGAGCGCGCCCGCCGCCAGGTATCATAGCGTTCCCCTTCCGATAATTTGCTGTGCACAATTCCAACCTGCCCCGGAAATCGCTCGACAAACCGGTGAACAATTTGGGGCGTCAGCGCAATCTCAGGCACAAGCATGATGACACTTTTCCCCAGTCGTACTGCCTCTGTAGTGGCGCGCAGGTATATTTCAGTTTTTCCCGAACCAGTGACACCGTGAAGTAAAAAGGGAAGCTGTGCAGGCAAAACAACCAGGCCGGGCTGAAAAGCCCGCAGGATTTCGGCCAGTGCAGCCTCTTGTTCAGCGGTCAATTTCAGGGGCGCTTTTCCTGCCTGGCTGCCCCCCGCTGTAAGATCATTCATTTTCCTTAAAGAATCCCGGAAAATCTCGTTTTCGAACAGAACGATCAGGCCGCGTTCGACCAGTTCCTGCAAATCAGTCAGGTTGCAGCCTGCTTCTGCATACACCCACGTAACCGCCACCGCCAGGGGTTCGTGGATTAAAAACCTCAGCGCCTTCTGACGACGAGACAGGGTGGCGGGGGTTTGCCCGAGCTCCGGCATGGCAGCTTCCGCCTCTTCGGGCGTTACAGCCAGCTGCGCCATGCGGATGAATTTGGGCCGCACTGTGGGCGGTGGCAGGATAGAGACTTTTTGCAGCACAGACTGTCGGGACAGGCTCTGCGCCGATTTGCGCCATTCCACGCGCTCAAAATGGCGGTCAATCTGCCTGCCGCGCAATGAGCCGCGTGTTTCCAGCAGCTTGATCAATCTTTTTTGTATATCAGGTAAATTTTTTAGGTCAAGGCGCTGCGCATTTGCCGAAAGGCTGTAAACCACATCCGCATGTTGCGCCAGCCCGGGCGGCAGCATCAAGTCAAGCATGGCTGCCAGCGGGTTGAGAGTATCAGCAGCCAGTTGGCGCGCAAGCTCAATTTGTGCAGGCGTGACAACTGGCTCAGGATCAAGCAGATCAAGCACACTTTTGGTTTGTGAAACAGA
Organism: Anaerolineales bacterium; assembly: GCA_038249405.1. Lineage (GTDB taxonomy): Bacteria > Chloroflexota > Anaerolineae > Anaerolineales > Villigracilaceae > UBA5195. Next base: position 4,487 of record JBBRWF010000073.1, on the reverse strand, counting down.
GGCCTGCTCCATTACGTCCAGGATGATCCCCTGCACAGTCTGCGCCCCAAATGGAACACTGACCAGTTGACCAACCATCACCTGCCCTTCCAGGTGGAACGGAAGATGGTAATCAAACTCCCCGATGGCATTGGGTACACTGACGGCAACGCGAACATAGATCATGCGATGATTATAAACGTGATGCAGCCCAAAGAAAGCTCAGAGTATAATTGCCCGCATGTCCAATATTTTCCAATCAGCCTGGTTCCATTTTTTCCAAAAATCATGTCCGGGTTCTACAGCTTTTGGAATAAACTGACCTCTTGCTCATGTCTAAATCCACCCGCAACCTGCTCAAACTGTCTCGGAATGACCGCTCCCTGTACCCAGGCGTGGCGGTTTATTATGTCACCGGGCAGTGCAACCTGAACTGCGCCTACTGCGAAGACTTCGGCGCAAGGCGTAATGCAGTCAACCAACAGCCCCTGCCCCTCGAACAGGTCATGCACATTCTCAAGGTTGCCCGTTCCGGGGTGGATGCATTAATGTTAACCGGCGGTGAACCATTCACCCACCCTCACATCGACCAGATTGCACTGCAAGCCAAACAGGAACTCAAATTCCGAGAACTGACCGTCATCTCAAATGGATTTCTGCTCCCACAGCATGAAGCAGCCTTGAAAATGGTTGATCGCTTGATCATCAGCCTGGATAGCATCGATCCAACCCACTGGTCGCACACCATCGGCGTTCCAGCGGCCACCGCCCAGATCATTCTTGCCAACATCCGCAAATATGCCGGGCTTCAAAACCATTTTGGCTACCAGATGATTGTCAACGCAGTCATCACCCCTGAAACCTTGTCTGGCGCTGAAGAATTGCTCAACTTTTGCTGCGAAAATAAATTATTGATCTCGTTTTCCCCTCAGGCAGTCAACAACTGGCCGCGCTACGAACTCGCGGTTTCCGCAACGTATCGCGCTTTTATTGACCGGCTCATTCACTTAAAACAACACGGCGCGCCCATTCTCGGCAGCCATGCCTATTTGCAAACCTTGCGTGCCTTTGAACCCTATGACTGCTATCCCACCCTGGCGCCGCGTATTTATGCCAATGGCGATCTTTCCTACCCCTGCCGCCCGCTTGAAAAAGCCGCCAACGGCCAGGGCGGCCGGCCTGTCAATTTACTGGACGTTCATACCTGGGCTGAGGTTCAAGGGATTGCCTTTCAAGCCCACGGCGAGCCGCCGCGTTCCTGTCATAGCTGCTTCCAACAATGCTACGCAGAGACATCCCTGATGCAGGCTCATCCTATAGCGCTCATAAAAGAATGGCTGCGCTATCCAACCAGCCGCGCAGCCGATCTGACCACCTACTCTCCGGGATAAAAAAAACCGTCTTTAAAACACTATTCTTGCAAATGCCTTATTTTGAGACACCCCATGACTGATTCGTCACATGACATCCTTGTGGTCGGCGCCGGCATAGCCGGACTGACCGCCGCCCTGCATCTGGCAGAACGCGGTTTAAAGCCGCTTGTGCTGGAAGCAAATCCACGCTTTGTCGGCGGCCGCCTGGCTGGTGGCGAAGAAGTGGAAGTTAACGGCTGGAAGTTCCGGCTCGAACACGGCATGCACGGCATCTGGTCACCCTATCGGAATTTACAGGCCATGCTGGCACGCCACAACTTGCGCCCGGTCTTTGTCCCTGCCCAGGAAGAACTCTGGATTTATCGCGACAAATCCGGTGTACGCTCGGCTCCAATTGGAACCGCCATCCGGCACAGCTTGTTCCCCGCGCCCCTGCATTACCTTCAGCTTTTTTTGCGCCCCAGTTTCCTGCTGACCATCGATGTGCGCGACTGGTTAAAACTGCTCCACACCTGGTCTGTGCTGGTCATGTCGCTGGGGGTTGATCCATTCGCCGAAGACCAGCCCATGGACGGTCACATGCTGGGTGACTATATCGGCAAGTGGTCCCCGGCTCTGCGCGCATTCTTCACCGGGCTGGCACGCAATGGGCTCTCCACCCATGCCGATGTAATCCCGCTGGCGGGCTTTCTGGCATTCTTGCGTTTTTACACCACCCTGCGGCGCGACTCGTGGGCCTTTTCCTACCTGCCAGAAGACGGCGGAACCTCGATCTGTGAACCTCTTGCGGAAAAGATAAAGGCGCTGGGTGGCGAAATCCGCCCCGGGCAGCGAGTGGAAGGGTTGGTAAACCAGGATGCTGGCTGGAGCGTGCACTGCGAATCTGATATTTTCAACGCAAAAAATGTCATTCTTGCGGTCGATTCCGCCGCGGCAGCTTCCATCATCAAGAACAGCTTTGGCGAAAACGATCTCTACTTTCCGCGCAGCCTGGCAAATGCCATCGTGCGCTTGTGGTTTGATGATTCCCCAAAAAACCGCACGGAAGGTGGTATGTTCACCGGTGACCTCGTCATGCACAATTTTTTCTGGCTGGAAAAAATTTACGCCCCTTATCGCAAATGGCACAGTGCCACTGGCGGCTCGGCCATTGAAGTGCATATTTACGGCCCGGATGAGGTTCTGGTTCAGCCAGACGCCCTGATTTTGGCCCGTGTGATTTCCGATTTTTATCGCTGTTATCCCGAGTTGCGCGGACATCTCATTTATCAGCACCTGCAACGCAACGAACCAGTCCATACTCTGCCCAGCCTGGGCCCTAAAGAAAAACACCTCGGAATTCGGCCCCCCTGGCCTGGCCTGTTCTGCGCCGGAGACTGGGTGCGCGACCCGCTGCCGTCTTTCTTTCTGGAGCGCGCCTGCGGCACCGGCATCAAAGCAGCCAATGCGGTGCTGGAATCTCTCGGGATGGAACCCTGGCCGCTGGTCGATTACCTGCCCCCCGAACCGTTCGCGGGTTGGATTGAAAAACGCATGCGCCGTGGACGAGAAAATGCGAAAGAAAAACGCCGCATCAAACCCTGAATTTCTCTATACCATCCCATTTGATTCCGGCTTGTCCGGTTTAGGATTAAAAACTGAGGAAACTATGATTGACTTTGAGCAAAAAAAACCGCAAATGATCGCTCTGCTAAAAAAACTTGTGAAAATTGAATCCCCATCCAACGACAAACAAGCCGTGGACCGTGTGGGTGCCGCCGTTATGGCAGAATGCCAACGCCTGGGCGCGGAAGTGGAAGTGGTTCCGAACAACGTCACCGGCAACCACATCATCGCCCGCTGGGGCAAACCCGGGCCTAGTGGTATTCTGCTAATGCACCACATGGATACGGTTTTCCCAATTGGCACACTGCAGCACATGCCTTTTTACGAAAAAGGTGAGAAGATTTTTGGCCCCGCAGTGTTGGATATGAAAGGCGGCATCGTCATCTCATTGACCGCCATCAGCGCCTTGCTGGAAAACGCAGCGTTACCCCGCCCTGTCACCATGCTGATCACATCCGACGAAGAGATCGGCAGCGACACCTCCCGCGAACTGATCCAGACTCTTGCCAGAAACGCCAGCCTGGTGCTGGTCATGGAATCTGGCCTGGTGGATGGTTCGCTCAAGACCTGGCGCAAAGGCGTTGGCGACTTCACCGTCACCATCAGGGGGCGCGCGGCGCATGCCGGAGGCGCACACGAAGAAGGCCGCAACGCTATCGAAGAGTTGGCGCACCAGGTGCTGGCCATCCAAAAAATGACCGACTATGCCCGCGGCACCACCCTGAACGTGGGTGTCATCAAAGGCGGCACAGTCAGCAACGTCGTCCCCGAACTGGCCGTCGCCGAGGTGGATTTCCGCGTGCTGTTGCCTGAAGAAGCGGATCGTATCTCAGCCGCCATGCAGGCGCTCAAACCAGTTACCCCTGATACCACTGTGGAAGTCTCCGGCGGTCTAAACCGCCCCCCCATGCCCAAAGATGACCTAATGAAAGCCACCTTTGAAAAAGCTCACCACATCGCGGCTGGCATCGGCCAGGAAATCAAAGCGGGCGGCTCCGGCGGCGGTTCGGACGGTAATTTCGTCTCCCCGCTGGGTGTGCCCCTGCTGGACGGCATGGGCACTTACGGCGAAGGCCTGCACTCTGAACGCGAATATATCTTCACCCGCAGCCTGCCCGAACGCGCCGCGCTTGTCGCTGCGCTGATTAAAGATTGGTAATCTCAACAATCCCATTAAACCCGGCAGATGTCGCAGATTCTTCGTCAAAATAATCCGCAACATCTGAGTAACATCGCCTACCATTGGGTACCAGCATAATTTGTGGCCCAGCTTTTTATCACCGGTACGCAGGCCAAACAATCTCCGTTGGTCCGGTGTAACCGTGTTTTTCAGAAAAATACACCCTGCCGTGCGATGACTCCGCACAGCCCGGCTCATCCTTCACCGTTACTTGCGCCGTATAAGCCCCAATCGGGGTAAATATCAATTGCCCACCCTGGCAAACCCACGTTTCCACTACATACAAAACGCTGGTTGCGCTCTCTTCATCCCCTGCCTTCATCGGGTCGCTCTTCCAGGTAATCGTCACC
>JBBRWF010000072.1:0-12398 GCA_038249405.1 Anaerolineales bacterium | reverse complement strand
CTGTGGGGGTTGCAAACGGTTACAGACCAAATTTATGCTTTCTTGCGCGGGCTGTCATAATATTGTATTCTCAGGTAACCAGTCATCCTGGAAGAAAGCGAGAAAAATATGCCCGAAAATTTACAGACCCACTGCCGGGTGCGTGACCTGGGACTGGTTCCAGGCATCCTGCCTACCGGCTCGTTGAACGCAATCACAGATATTGCCGGTGTGCGTATCGGACACTTCACACTGGTCGCGGGCAGCGATATCCGCACCGGCGCAACGGCCATCCTACCGCATACTGGCAATATCTTTCAAGACAAAGTACCGGCAGGGCTGGTGGTGGGGAATGGTTTCGGCAAAATGATGGGCAGCACCCAGATCATGGAACTGGGTGAAATCGAAACACCCATCGTTTTAACAAACACGCTTGCCGTGCCTCGTGTCGCCGATGCGCTGCTGGATTGGACTCTCTCCCAACCAGGGAATGAAAAAGTGGGTTCAGTGAATGTTGTCGTTGGGGAAACCAATGACGGTTGGCTGAATGACATCCGCAAGCGCAGCTTAAGCAGTGAGCAGGTTCGTTTTGCGCTCGAAAATGCCAGCTCCGGTGTGGTGCCTGAGGGCGCGGTTGGGGCAGGAACTGGCACAGTTGCCTTTGGTTGGAAAGGCGGTATCGGCAGCAGTTCGCGCGTACTACCAAAATCCCTGGGAGGCTATACACTTGGCGCTTTGGTGCAGTCCAATTTTGGAGGCGTGTTGCAAATGGCCGGGCTGCCGGTCGGGCAAGTGCTGGGGCAGTATTATCTGAATGACAAACTCGACCAGGGCGCAGATGGTTCGATCATGATCATACTCGCCACCGATGCACCGCTTTCAGATCGCAATCTTACGCGCCTGGCGAAACGCGCCCTGGCCGGGCTGGCGCGCACCGGAGCATCCATGTCGGATGGGTCGGGAGATTACGTTCTGGCCTTCTCCACTGCCGAAGGCGTGCGGCGCACGGCAGAGCGGCGCGCACGGCTAACAACCTACCCGGAAATTCCCAACGCCCTGATGTCGCCCCTGTTCCAGGCCGCCATCGAGGCGACCGAGGAAGCCATCTATAATTCATTGTGCATGGCAGAAACAACCAGTGGTTTCCAGGGCATAATTCAGGCACTGCCGCTGCAGAAGATCAGGACGCTGATAAAAACAGTGTAAATTGAATCAGGCGTAAAGAAGTTCCCGCTTACTGCAATTTTAATACATTCAGAATACCTTCCTTGGCGCTTTCCCGGGTTGCGGGTATCACCTGCCCATTAATCGAAATCTTGCCTGCCCCCAGGTCTTTAACATTTATGAATTTGTGATGGCCAGGCGTGCTTTCCCAAAAAAGCAAAATGTCCATTGCCGAGCGATGGATATTCCCGCGGTGGTTCAAAACCTTTTGATTTACCTGGTTAAACATAACTTCAATGCCCAACTCGGTTAAAACCTGGCTGTCAGGTTCAACACCAGATTCATCATCCAACCCACTCAAGACAAGCTGTTGAGACGCGGTTTTGCTGGATTTTTTACCAAAAAAGAAGACCCTTCCAAAAATCCCGGCAACCAGAATCAGGGCGCTTGCAACCAACACAATACCAAGCCAGTTCCACTCCTGCATCATGCATCTCCCAAATCTACAGGATCTGATTTCAAGGATGGGGTCATGCCATAAGCAGTTCTGGAAGAAGGCAAAACGGGCGCCAGCAGCACAACTCGCACCACCTGCACAAAACGGTCAAATTCGGGTGTGCGGATTTCCCGGCCCTTGCGGTGCAGATAGTCTGCAAAGAAATGGCTTCTCAACTCTCCAGAAAGTTCCATTTGCACACCTTTACCGCTGATAGTACGGTTGCAGATATTCGCAGGGTCCAGAGCTGCATATTTTCCTGAATTGATTTCTGTTCGGAAACCATTCTGATTAAGAGCCTCCAAAAGTTGGTGCACCAACGGCAGATCAGTGCCACCGAGGTATATCTGCGGATCAGATTGGGTACGACTAAAACCATGCAGAGAAAGTGAGCTATCATGTTTTTTCACCAACTCCAGGCAGCGTGGTTCGTCAAAATTGGTACTGGTTATATGCAAAACCAGGCCGTTGGGCGCAAAACCCTCAAACAAATAGAGGGAAAAATCATTCCCCGCAATTGCCTCAGCCAATTCCGATGTTCCCATTTCAATCCCCCCAGCATGAATGGCAAGAATAACAAGCGCCTGCGCCTGAAAGCTTGTCTGGATGTGAAACAAATCCCGCTCATTATGCTGCAATTGTAAAAAATTTTGATACTTATCTATCATCTGTGGCTTGCTTCCAATATATCCAAAATAATTTTCGCTTAGTAACCCACCGGCAGACTGAACCCAAATGTGCTGCGCACGCCAACCTCGCTTTTTGCCCAGACCTTGCCGTGATGCGCTCGGACAATATACTCCACCAGGGCCAATCCCAACCCCAAGCCCTCGCGACCGCGGCTTAAAGGGTCAGCCATCTGGGCAAAACTTTCCCAGAGCATCGGCAGCTTATCGGCAGGCACTCCTACTCCACTGTCTTCCACTGCCAGTTGCAGCATGTCATCTGCCAGCCAACCGCGCACAACAATCCGCCCGCCCTCTCCAGTGAACTTGATGGCGTTGCTGACCAGTTGCGAAACCGCATCGATCAAACGCTCTTCGTCACCAATCACTTCGGGCAAATCTGCAGGCAGCTCGGTACTGAGCGCCAGACCTTTGCGATTCAACTGAAAACCATACGGCAGCAGCGCGGCTTCGACCACTGCGTTCAAGCGCAAAGTGGTCAGGCGAAGCTGCCCCTGCTTGCGCACAAAGGAGGCGTAATCTACCAGGTTTTCGATCATTTCTTTGGCAGTATAGATATTGGATTTTAATTGCTTGAACGTCTCGATCTGTTCTGGCTGCAAACCATTTAACCCGTAGCTCTCTATCAACTGGCTGGACATAATAATGCTGACAAAAGGTGTGCGCAGTTCGTGCGAAATTACGCCCAGGAAAGAGGATTTCAAATTATCCAATTCTTGTAATTGCTTGTTGGCTGTGGCGAGTTCATCGGTTCGCTGAGCCACTTTGTCTTCAAGCGCTTTATTCGCATCAACCAGCAGCGCCGCCAGTCGTTCAATCTCCACCACCTGTTGCTTCAGTTCATCATTGGCCTGTTCCAGCTTTTTTTCAGCCATCTTGCGCGCGGTCACATCCTGCTTGATGGCAATCAGGCGCGTAATATTGCCATCTTCGTTGCGCACCGGGGCAATGTGCTGCTCTTCATAATAGAGCGTCCCATCCTTGCGGCGATTAATGATCTCGCCAAACCAGGTTTTTCCCGACATGACCGTCTGCCAAAGGTTTTTATAGAAAGACGCATCGTGCAGGCCAGATTTGAGCAAACTCGGATTCGCGCCAATCAGTTCACTGCTGGAATAACCGGTCATACGCGTAACAGCCGGGTTGACCCATTGGATCACCCCCTGAACATCCGTGAGAACAATTCCATTCGCGGCGGCGTTCATGGCCACGCTTTGCACCAGCAAATCAAGCTGGCTATTCCAGCGCGGCATCGCATCACGAATAACAGCCTGTACCAATCTGCCAACGCCCGGCAAATGCGGCAGAGGGCTGAGCGCGATATCAACCGGCACTTTTACGCCAAACTTGTGCTGGGCTGTGAGAATGGGCCGCTTACTCATGAATCTGGTCTGCGGATCAGCCTGGTATTTTCCGCGCATTTTTGTATGCTGCCCGTACTGAGACGGAACGAGTAGTTCAATACTATTTCCAATCAACTCCTGGGGGGTATAGCCCAGGAGTTCCTGGCAGCGACCGCTTACAAAAACCATAATCCCTTGCTCGTCAACAATGACGGTCACATCCGGGCTGCTTTGCAGAATAGCTTCCACAAAAACGCCCGGGAAAGCAGTATTCAATTTATCTCGAAACACATCCAGCGTTGAAATACTCATCGGGTGGGGCTCAGCGTTATTCTGGTTATTGTCATCACGTAGTTGTGTATCCAGCTTGCTTACATGATGTACAAACCAGCGTTCCTGGGTGTTTACGCTGATCCATCAGGGCTTCTTCATGCAAGAAATGGCTGTTGGAAATTTTTACAAGGGAATTCAAATTACTATTAATGGAATCCAATCCATAACCCTGCTCAAGGGCTGCGTCAAATGCGTTGAATCGCCTGATCCACTCCCGGTGTTCTTCGTCAATCTCTGGAGCGCCGGTCGACATTGCCTGTTCATTCCATACAATAGCCATCGCTGCCGCCTCCCATCGTTGAATCCAATTATCAGTCAAACATCTGCATTCGCTACTATCTTGATAAAAGATAATCTTTTAAGGACGCTTTTTCAAGTCTTTTGGAAATTTTGTTATGAATTAGAAACAGCTTCCACGCGATTTATTGAATTCAACGCCTTCACAAAAACGCTGACCATATTCTGTAAGTTAATTTCATCCGACACGATGCGGTAGGATTCTGAGCCCATGCAGCGCAGACGGGCCGGGTCTGAAAGCGCATCCAGCAGGGTGGATAACAAAGCCCGATCATCTCCGGGTGGGATCTGCCAGCCGTTGCCAGGGCGCACCAGGTCATCCTGGGTGCCATCACCCTGGGCCACAATGACCGGCAGACCAAAAGACATGGCCTGCTGAACAGCCAGCCCGCCCGTACCCGGCAGCACAAACAGATCCGCCATGCGGAAGAACTCAGCCAATTCAACTCCATGCCTTGCGCCCACAAACTCAGCGGAAGGGAATACGTTTTGCGCTTCGCTGCGCAACGTTTCCATTTCAGGCCCATCTCCCACAATGATCAGGCGCGGAGTGAGTTGGCCGGGCAAATTCGCACAGGCCTGCAGCAAGGCCGGGATGCGCTTGCGCGCCTGCAGCCGACCCACAAAAAGCAAAACAGGACGGGAGGTGAAACCCGCTGGACGCAAAGGCAGCGGCTCAGTTGGGGCAGGCGCCACCGCATTGGGAGCAACAAACACAGGTACACCTGGCACACAACTGGCATACTGCCCCGCACCTCGCTGAGAATAAGCAATCAGCGCATCAAACTGCCCCAGAAATCGTTTACGCAGACCGTTAAGCGCACCGCGGCTGGCGGGAGCGCCCAGCCCCCAACCGATTACCGGGCGGCCTCGTTCCCGCATCCAACGCATGGCAGCAGGTGATGATAAATAGCGGAAATTCGCTTCCACAATCAAGGCGTCTGGATTGCAATCTTCCAGCCAGCGCATAAGACCACGCTGGTAACAAAAATACAGCGGGCTGGCTGTGGAAAAGATGTGGATATTTTGAGCGGAGGTCAAGCGGGCAAGATTCAGGCTGGCGCTGGTGATAATGCCTTCATCCGCGCGCGGCTGCCCCGCAAAAAACATCATGCCGCCCGCGCAGCGTGCAGCCAGTGCCTCAAAAAATGGGGCGCGGTATATGGGCAAAACACGCTGCTCGAGTGCTAGCCGGCCATCATAAAGTGCTTCGATTTGATCACTCATCGTCGTTTATAGATACAGCGAATTGCATCCGCCAGGTCATGTTGTCGCAATTAGATAGGCTTTCCAACCCAGGCTGGAAAGGGAATCAATTGACGGGTACCCGCTTTGCATGGCACGCAGGGAATACCCCGCGGCGCGCAGATTCTCCCAGGCCGCTTTTTCCGATTCTGGTCCATGCAGTTCAAGGAAAAGGATCGGATGATGCTCTTTGAGAAGGCGGCGCATGCCCGGCAGCGCCAGCACTTCGCCGCCTTCAATATCCATCTTAACAGCATCCGGGGGTGGATTACCCTGGCCATAAACAAATTCATCCAATGACAGGCCCGTGACGGTGATCTTCTCTTTGTATGTTTCTTCGGCCCGACCTGCCGACCCGGCAGCTTTGCCCATGCTCACCGAAAGCGCATGTATGTAAAACTCCACTGGCGCAGCTCGATCAATGACAGCCGCCGAAATCACGCTTACATTGGACAGGTTATTAAGGACGATATTCTTTTGCATACGCTCCACGTTGACCGGTAGTGCTTCAAACGCAAACACTCGTCCGCTGGCTGTCACCTCATGCGCCATCATCAGGCTGACATAGCCGATATTGGCGCCTACATCATAGACCGTCATGCCGGGCTTCAAAAATTTACGCAGCGCCTCCTGTAGTTCCGGTTCATAGGTGCCCAGCCAGCGGCTTTTTTCGGCCTTGAGGTTGAGCAGCACCTGATAACCCTTTAGCGTACCCGCGGCAACTTCCACCACCGAGAGTCCTGATTCTACCGAGGCGTTGATCGAGCCGCGAATTAATCGAGCCAGCGGCGGAAAGCGGTAAAGCGCCTGCTTAAGTGATAGCGGCAGAATGCTGGCAAACCAGGAAGCGATTGAAAAAAAGGTTTTTTTCATGCGTGCAGATCAGCTGCCTCATGCGGGGCCGCATAAGCCGGTGATTTATGAACGTGCACCACCTTCCAGGCCCCATCGATTCTGACCATTACGCGCGATTCGTTATGCGCGGCCACTTTTATCCCCAGGGGTGTATCGGAACTGACCAGCAGTGTGTAACTGGCAATTGCCGTATCGTTGTAATGCTGGATGTGCAGGTTGGCCAGGTCAAAACGTGTGGGCGCCGGGCCAGATTCCGCGCCAAAGACCGTGCCGCGCCGGGCATTGGACTGCATCATAAACTCATGAAAAGGCAGCCCTTCCAGCCGGTGCGGGGTGACCCACCATTCGTAAAGTGTCAGGTCTGCGCCGGTGGTCTCGTGATACACCTGCGTATCATTCTCCTGAATGGAGTGCAGGTGTTTGAGTAAAAAATCATGGATTTCTGATTCCAGCGTTGTCATCCCAGTAAAGCCTCCAGGTAATGATCGACCATTTGCTCAAGACCAAAAGCACTTTCGGCGCGTTTGCGCGCTTCAAGGCTAAAAACCTTCCAATTTTCAAGCACCTTTTCGGCCCCAAGCGCCAGCCCGGCCACATCCGGCGGTTGCAATTTCCAGGAATCACTGCCGTACGGGCCAATATATCCGGCCTCCGGCGTCACCAATTCAGTAAGGCTGCCGGTGTCAAAAGCCACCACAGGCAATCCGCAAGCCAGGGCTTCAATCACCGAATTTGGGCAGGCCGGATGAACATCCGCCGAAAAAAATAAATGCGCGGCGCGATCCAGAGCAGGAATTTCTTCCCGCTTAACCAACCCACTCCAGATCACTGGCACTGCACTTTTGGCAGACCACTCCGCCTTAAGCGCCGGGCTGACCTCACCGACCACCTGGACTTCCATGCGCCAGCCGCGCGCCCCCAGCGCTTCGGCCAGGCGGATTGCATTTTCCAGCCCATTCTCATAACCGCCGCCCAGGCTGCCTTCCACCACCAGCAGGCGGTAAGTGTTTACCGCCGCCAGGGTTGCAGGCAATTCTGACGGTGAATAGGCCTGTAAATCTACCCCGTTATAGACAAGGCTGGACGACTTATTAATGACCCCAAAGCGCTGATTCCACCACCAGCGCGAAAAACCGGACTGGTACACAATCCGGTCGGCCACAAAACGGCGGATGGTCGCCAGCACCAGGTTGCCGTACTCGGCCCGCAAAGTGTGCTTCAACGAAACGGGTCGCACACGTTGAATCCAGTTAATGCCATCCAGTCTTTGAACAATGCGCACCCTGCGCCGCTTAAGTTGCAGCAGGGGGTGTAACTGCCGCGTACCGCCAATTACCAGCACAGCCGAGCAGGTATCGGATAAATCATTGGTCACCTGCACTCCGCGTGCCTGTGCGCCAGCAGAAAACTTGTGCAGGAAGGAAACCATGCCGCCCACACCGTGAACCTGCGGCACCACACAAATGCGCTCAGTCATGGAAGCGCGTCCCGCTCATACTGCTGGTTCCCTTTTTCCAACCAGCCGGGCCGGAATACCCGCCCAGATCTCATTTTCTCCGGTGGAATTCAACAACACCGCGTTGGCGCCAAGCACCGTGCCGCGCCCAATGCGTAAAACCCCCTGTTCGCACAATACCTTGGCCCCCGCGCCCAGAATTACATCATCTTCAACACGAAGACCATCAAAGGCAGATTGCGATGCGGGCCGGTAAACATCCGCGCGACCGAGCGTCACACCCGGGTAAATGCCCACGCGTGCGCCAATGACCGTTTTGGGATGGATGACCACTCCCACCCCACCGTGATGCAGCAAAAAACCGGGTCCTATCTCAACCGAGAGAGGAATCTCAATCCCTAACATTTTTAAAACAAAATAAGCCAGCCGACCTATGACAGGTTTTTTGCGCGCATATATCAGCATTTCATAAAATGACATGCGCGTATTATAAACGACAGCCGTGCCGCTTTCCGCACATTCATTTAATGAATGACACACCCCGAACGTCGATTGACACATAATCCGGTCTTTGCGGCCTGATTTATGGTATCCTTAATTATCCTTTTTTGGGAGAACACCGCATGTATATCGCCATTGAGGGTGTGATCGGGGTTGGCAAAACCACCCTGGCGCGCCTGCTTCAGCCGCGTTTTGAAAACTCGGAACTGCTACTGGAAGTCTTTGAGGAAAATCCGTTCCTCTCGGATTTCTATGCAGACCGTGCTCGTTACGCCTTTCAGACCCAAATTTTCTTCCTGCTCAGCCGCTACCATCAGCAGAACAACACCGTTCCGACCATTTTGGGCAGGGGAAAAACGCTGCTGGCCGATTACACCTTCGCCAAAGACTCGCTTTTTGCACGCATTAATTTGCACGGCGATGAACTGACCATGTATCACCGCGTTCATCAGGCCCTTTCTGAAAAAATCCCGCTGCCCGATTTGACGGTCTACCTCTCGGCCAGCGTCAATACCCTGATGGCGCGCATTACGCTGCGTGACCGCTCGTATGAGCGCACGATGGAACGTGCCTATATAGCCGATTTGGCGGCAGCTTATGATGACTTCTTCAGCAACTCAAAAATGCCTTACCTGGTGATCGACAGCAACCCGCTGGATTTTGTCCGCAACCCCGAACATCTAAACCTGATTGAAAACCGCATTCGCGAGGCTCTGGGCATCTCTCCCTACCAGCCTTCACTGATGGACGGAGACTGATATGCACATCTCTCGCGACGCCCTGCTAAAACTGGCCAAAGACACCGTTCAAAAACGCTTCGCACCCGACCCAAATGTGACCGCCGTTTTTTTGGTGGGTTCGCTGCGCCCCGAACGTGCGCTGGTGGACACTTCCGCCGATTTGGACCTGCTGGTCATTCACAACGGGGAACTGCCGCGAGACCGCGAAATTATCAAGTTATCCAACGAATACCATCTGGATATCCTGTACGAACCAGCCAGCCTGTATGCCCAACCCCGCGAACTGCGCGGCGAAGGTTGGCGCGGTTGGGCCATGTGGGATCCGCAGCTATTGTTCCAGCGCGGGCGCTTCTTTGAATACACCCAGTCGATTGTGCGGGCGCAATTTGAAGAACCTGTCAACCTGATCAAGCGCGCGCGCTTCTTTTCCGTTCCGGCGCGCGAAACCTGGTTTGGCATGCAGATGATCCCCGAAAGCGCCAGCCCGCTAAAGCTATTGAGCGTAGCCTTTAATGGAGCCAATGCGCTTGCCAGCCTGAACGGCCCGCCGATCACTGAACGGCGGCTGCTGGCGGATTTCCCAGAACGGGCAAAAAGCCTGGAACAGGATGATTTGATCCAGGCCCTGTTTGCCAGCGTGGGTACCATCCCCAATGTGCAAAGCATACGCCAATGGCTGCCAGCCTGGGAAAACGCGTTTCGAGCTGCGGCACAGGCCCCCGGCGATTTACGCCTGCACTCCGCGCGTCTGTCGTATTACCGAAACGCAATCGATACTCAGTTGGCCAGCGGGCTGCCTTCCGCTGCGTTGTGGCCGATGTTGTTCACCTGGTCTCTGGCCGCCGATAACGGCAATTTTACTGAAGAGCAAAACCAGGCCTGGCAAGCCGTTTGCACCGAAACAGGCCTTGGTCTTCAGGCACTTACTGAACGGCTGCATGCGCAGGATGTCTTTCTTGATCAGATCGAGAACATCCTCGAGCAAGTATCCAACGACAATGGACTTTGAGAAATTTTCTTACACGAAATTCTTACACGAAATCACCCCCCGTATATGGTGTACACTATTAATCTTCCGAACAGGGGGTTTGTCCACAAAACTGTGGATAACTGCCATTTTTCTGTGGATAAGTGACTCGGTATGTGGACAACTCGCTCGCTTGTTCGATTATTCACAAATGTTACACCCCCGTATATGGGGGGTGCCTTTTGATAAATGCCAGTTATAGTTTTTTGAAATATCATGTGGAAAAGTCGCTTTCAGAATCCTTTATTTATCCACACGTCATCTCCTGACGCATCTGCAGGTAATCCACCACATATGGGGTCACGCCTGGGGTTCAACAACCATCGGCGGGAACCATCAAGAGTTATCCACATATCCACAGGCCCTACTGCGAATACTATTAATCTATACTATTTAAAAATAAAGGTGATGATTGAACCATAAACAATAAAGCAACAAATACCAGAGCCGTTTGATAATCTGAAACCTTAGGAAAGAAAAGTAACCTTCACCTGGCCTTACAACAAAAGTTTAGCAAAAGGAAAGGATAAAAAAATATAGGGCATTCTAAAAAGATGCTTGAATTGACCTTGATTATCTTGTACAATCTTCATAAAGCATTTAAAGCCCCTCGTTTTGAATTGATTGGGAGACTTACATGGATATAATCAAGGTTTCTGCAAACTCCCGTACGTCCGCTGTAGCCGGGGCAATTGCCGGTGTTGTGCGTGAGCACAAACGTGCCGAAGTACAAGCCATCGGAGCCGGAGCTGTAAATCAGGCCGTAAAGGCGCTTGTGCTGGCCACTGGTTACCTTAAAGGTGATGAAATTTACGTAGTTTGTGTACCTGAATTTGTGGAAGTGGATATTGATGGCAAGGTACGTACTGCCATCAAACTGGTGGTTGAACCGCGATAGCCAAGAACTAAGGATAAACTCTGGCTGCCGGGATTTCCACTCTCGGCATTTTTTGTTGGTAAAAGTTCTGGAGGTCAGGCCTTTGTTTTTTTTACGGAATTTTGAGTTCAACGCAAAAACCATGTGGCGCTGCAGCGCCATCGGATTGTGCTTCGTGTGTTTGGTAGGCCTGTTTTTCAGTAATCTCCAACCTGCGCTGGCCAGGCCGTTCGCACAGGCAGCGGATACCCTCACGCCTACCGACATCCCTACGAACACTCAACCCCCCACTATAACACTGACCACCTCTTTAACGCCTACCGATACATTGTCTCCCACTGCTACACTTACTCCTACAATTACCCAGACAAAGGTTGGCTCATTAACGATCGTTATAAACGAAATTGCCTGGATGGGGACAACTTTTGATAAAGAGGCCGAGTGGATCGAATTGTATAACCAGGGTTCCCAGAGAATTGTTCTTGATGGCTGGTCTCTGGTCGTTGTCGGCGGGTTTGCGCCGCTTAAGTTGAACGGTATTATTGAGGCTGACGGGTATTTTTTACTTGCCCGGGAAGGGCATATCCCATTTATCAATGCCAATGCTGCATCCGCTACATCAACTCCACCCACTACTACCGCCATTGTTGATCAACCAATTGATATTAACCAAACATTCAGCGGGCCGCTTTCTAACGATGGTATGTCGCTAGAATTAATTGCACCGGACGGGTCTATTATAGATAGTGCAAATGACTTTACCAGGGTAAACGGTACTCCCGTGCCCGCTCCCTGGCCAGCCGGTAATAAAAGCGCGCCGTTTTGTTCGATGGAGAGAAGTTCGGCAACGATAGTGGACAGCCCGGGTGCCTGGTTCACTGGCAATAAGCTGGGCAGTAACGGGCGTGACATGAATCATAATTTGATTTGCGGCAGTCCAGGCAGGAAAAATTGGGCGTATTCTGTCACCGCCACCGCTACGGTTACGCCATCCCGCACTCGCACGGTAACCCCAGTTCCCCCCGGTCCGCAGGGCACGGCCACCCGCGCCCCTGTCAAAACCCCCACCCGTACGCCCATTCGTGCTACGCCATCCAGTATTGTGATCAATGAGTTTTTGACTCAGCCTCGCTCTGATTGGAATGGCGATGGCAAGGTTAACAATGGGGATGAGTATATCGAGATCATCAACCTCAGCAGCCAGCCTGTTTCAATTGCCGGATGGAGACTTGACGATCAGGAAGGGGATTCCAGCCCGTACACGATTGAATCCATTACCATGCAGCCCGGGGTGCGCAAAGTGTTTTTTGCATCACAGACCAGCATCCTTCTGGGTAATGGTGGGGATAGTGTGCGCCTGTTTAAATCATCCGGTCAGATTTCGGATGCTTTCTCTTAT
>JBBRWF010000071.1:0-12513 GCA_038249405.1 Anaerolineales bacterium | reverse complement strand
TCTTCTGTTCCCACAGCCGGTAGCAAACCACCTGCAGCTGCACCGGTTCCACATACAGCCCCAGCTGGCTCTCCAGGCCGCCGTCTGGCCGCATCACCTGTATCCGCCGCAAATCATCCACCAGTTTTTGAGCGGCGAGCGCATCAAAAGTCACACCGTAGGCCAGAGCCGGTTTTTGCACCGCCTGCTTAGCCGCATCCTGCCCCAGCAAATCAAGCCGAAAGCGCGCCGCCAACCGGTTGGGGATTGGCCGCAGGTAAGGCGTCAACGCCCCAATGTAATCTTCCCGCATCGAGAACAACGCCCAGCGATTCTTGTTGCGCAGCGCCTTGCCAACTTCCGCAAAGAATGCCAGCTTGCCGTCCCGGTCCGCCGGCGCAACCGTCAACGCTTCTTCAAACTGGTCAAATATTAACAAAAGGCCAGAGCTTTCCTGGGTTGCGTCTTCCTCACGTTTCGAGCGCTCGTTAAGGTAATCATCCAGGCTCAACGAGATCAGCTTTTCTTGCGACAATCGTTTTTCTGAAGGAATCGCCTCTTCCAATCTTGTCAGCGTAGAAAGCAGATAACGGTTAACCCCGCCAACCCCGCCGGGCGGTTCCATGTTGACCCGGATGACTGGCAGCACCTGAAAATTTTCCCTTGCCATATAAGGCATCAGCCCCGCCCGAACCAGCGAAGTCTTGCCCGCGCCCGAAGGCGAGTGCAGCAGCACAATGCGTTCAGCGACCAGCAGCGCAGCCAGCGCGCGCTGTTCCCGGTCGCGCCCGTAAAGCGCTTCTCCGGTCTCAAAAGAGCGCGGTCCTACATAAGGGTTCCTGGGCGTTTTATCCATGCCAGTTCTCTTCTACTGTTGGTCGTTTGTGCAATGTCGGCATAAAATTTTAATCTCAAAAGTGTATTTGGATAATTCAGATAATCTATTCAATATATCGTACCATTTTTTGAGAAAAATTCAAAGCGGCATCCGGACTTGTTTTTAGTTTAGAAGCTCACATTCCACCTGAAGTGGTCAGGTTTTACAGATAATTTTTTTTTCAGAGCCGCAAAGCCGCATATTAATGTTCACACTGCTTGGAATATTAATCCTTTTGCCGGTTGTTTGCCCTGCTGCTGGTAAAATAATCATAAAAAATGCGTTAAAATTTCTTCGAAAAAGTTATCCTCATGCAAAAAACCTCATCATTTTCAAACACAAAAGTTTTCACAACCCTCTCCTGGATTTTGTTCGCAGCCAGCCTTATGCCCCTGCTGGTTTTTGCCTACCTGGGCACTTTCACCCGTTACCTGGCAGATGACTACGCTACCGCCGGGGCAGTCTTGCGGCTGGGTTTCTGGCAGGCGCAATTGTTTTGGTACAACTCCTGGCATGGAAACTTTATGTATGCATTTACCGTTTCCCTGGCAGAACTGGCGGGGGTCGGCATTGTGCGCTGGCTGCCGTTTGCCAGCCTGCTTGTTTGGGGCGGGTCGCTCTACTGGGCGCTCAGACAGTTTTTTTGCGCGCTAAAATTGCCAGTTGCCAGACTCTGGACCGGTATTTTGGCAGCTGTTCTAATCTATGGCACCATTAAAAGCTTTCGCGATTACGCCCAGATTGTCTACTGGCAAACTGTTATAGCCCACTATCAGACCAGTCTCATTTTATTCTCGCTGGGTGTCGGCTTGTTTACCAAGCGTTTCTACCTGTCTGGCAGCCGCCCGCTCGCTGTTTGGGAGTATTTCGCCTGGGGTTTGACCTTCTTCCTCAGCGGCGGATATTCTGAAACCTGGGTCATCATCCAGATCTCACTAACCAGCCTGGTATTTCTGGCATATCTGCTGGAGAAAAATCACCCGCTTCGCACTGATATCCTGCTTTTGATGCTGTTTGGCTTTTTGATCTCCTGGGCCGCCCTGTATGTTATCGCATCTTCGCCCGGCAACAATAACCGAGATACAGTATTGCAAGAGCTATCAGTCCCCATGCTGTTTAATGCGCTGTACGCCTCATTTAAGGATGTGCCGCGTTTTTTGCTGGAGTGGGTCACTGGTTTTACCTCGCTCGTCGTGTTGATTTTTCTTTCCGGGTTTTGCGCCGCCGCGTTCACCCAGGGGTTTGAAAAGCCGCTCCGTTTTGTGCGGCTGGCGTTCACCCTCTTTGTCGGAGCTTATATCCTGCTCTGGGCAGGTTTTGTTCCGCAGTTTGCCGTCATGGGCCTGCGCCCGGTCGACCGCGCGGCCTTCATGCCGATGTTTTTATTTGTCTGGGCATTTTTATTAACAGGTTTTTTTGCCGGGGCGCAGTTGAGCGCCCTAAACTCAAACCCGCTCAAACTTTCTGCGCGAATAATCAGCCTTACAGCCCTGGCATTTCTCCTGTTCTGGGTGCCGGTGCGCACGTCAATCTCCCTGCTCGAGACCGCCCCCGTTTTGCGTTTATATGCTCAGCTTTGGGATGAAAGAGATGCTGCCCTGCGGCTTGCCGCCCAACGCGGCGAACAGGATGTGCTCGTCGATAGTCTCAAGCACAACCCGGCCCTGCACGCGATGCAGACTTCATTCTCCATCGAAGCTGACCTGCAGGACGATCCTGAAAATTGGATTAACCAGGTTGCGGCCAGCTATTACGGGCTAAAAACCATTTCCTTGCGCCGTTAGCGCGCCTTATTTTTTGAACTTTCTCCCCAGCATGCTTAAAAGCTGTCCAATCCCAATTGCCCAGCGCAGCGGGTAACTCAACGGCCACAGCCACAGCGGCTTTAGCCCATAGCGGCGGCGCATAAACTCGGGTTGCGGAAACGCGAATCTCAGCGCCAATTCAACTTGCATGCCAAATGGCCGGTTGGCAAGTCGTTTCAGGTAGCGTTCGGTATGTGTCAGCGGGATGGGTTTCTGGCGGGTTTCGATAAACTCTTTCACCGGCTGCACGCGCTGGCCGGTGGGCGGCTGTTCAAACATGGGCGGCATACGCGTTTCAAAGCGCGCGGCGCAGCCCTGCAAAGCCGCATACACCGCATAATCCAGGTTCATGCTGCGCGCGGCTTGCAGTAGTTCGGCCCACTCTATGCGCGCTCCCCACTTCTCCAGCAAAAGATGAATATCGTAAAAATGCAGCAAATCGCTTTCACCTTCCCCGTGATGCAGCATTAAATGAGTCACCAGGTGCAGCAGGTGCGCGCCTGGCGTTAGCGTGAGCAGGCTGCCGCTCAGTGGCTCAGTCTGCTCCAGGAACCAGCCAGTATCCAGGTTGAAAGACTCTTCCCGCGCGGCAATCAGCGTGTGATGCAGTTCCAGCATGAAAGCGGGCGGCCCGTAACGCTTCATCACCAGGTGATATTCAAAATAAGCCACCCCCGGCACCAATAGCCCATCCTTATCTTGCGTATAGCCGATTTTATTGAGAACTGCCACAACCGCTGACAGGTTTTCCCTCGCAACCAGGCAGTCCATATCTACCATCGGGCGCAAGCCGGGCTGTGCGTATAGCGTGTTCGCCAGGGCCGCGCCCTTGAGCACGATCATGGTTTGCCCGGCGGCACGAAGGGCAGGCTCAATGATGCCGGTCAATTCGTTATGAAATTCGGAGAATTTTGCCTGGTTGCGGGTAAAAGCCGCCCCCAACTGGCCTACCAGCAGAATTGGGGCCGTGGCAGGGCGCTGGCCTTGCTTCCAGGCCTGGTACAACAGCCCGGCCACTCCATCGCGCGCGGCCATCTCGCCCAGCAATTCCCAATCCAATGGCGAGAAATCACTCCAGTCCACCTCCGCACCGCGCGCGCAGATTGCCAGCCGCAAGGCGCGGTAGACCTTCAGGCAGCCCGGCTGCGGGTAGCGTTCCTGCACCAGGTCAAGATGCGTATAAGGGCTCAAGGCTTGTCCAGAATTGTTTCGGCTAGGTATTTCTCTTTGTTCGCCGCGCGCGCCGTCTTGCCGCTGGAGGTCTTAAGCAGCCAGCGCGGTTCCACCAGCTGCACTAAGCGCAGCGCAACGGCTGAGTTTTTGGTGACGTAGCGCCTGACCTCGTCCGCGATGTGTTGTAAAGCCTCCGGCTGCTGCTCATCCGTCTCGGCAATTACCACTACTTCTTCGGTGCCCTGGGTCTCGTCAAACACCCCGAAGGCCACCGTCCGCCCGGCGTGTACGCCAGGAACCTGGCTCACAAGCATCTCGATATCCTGCGGGTACACATTTTTGCCGCCAATGATGATAATGTCTTTTTTTCGCCCGGTGACAAACAGTTCGCCGCCCGCCATATAGCCGTAATCGCCAGTGTAATACCAGCCGTTACGCAGGGCTTTTTCGGTGGCATCTTCTCGATGAAAATACCCGCTCAGCATCGAATTGCTGCGCAGGCATATTTCGCCAATCTGGCGTTCGGGCAGAATGCGCCCTTTTTCACCAGAAATCCGGATTTCAGTATTGGCAAGTGGTCGCCCGGAAGATAACATGCGCATGGAAGGCTGCCCGTCCTGCGCGGCCTGCGCCACATGCTGGTGCAAAAAGCCCTGGCGGTCAATTTCATCCAGCAGCGGGCCGCGCGTCAGGTCGCTCTGTGTTACGCCAAAGACGTTCTCGGCCATGGCATACGAGGTCTGCAGGGCGCTCTCTTTTAGCCCGTAGGGCTTGAATTTCTCCAGAAACTGGCTGTGACTTTCCCAGCGCACAGGTTCCGAGCAGTTGATGATCGCACGCCACGATGACAGATCCACACCCACCAGCATTCGCTCACGGATCTTCTGGGTGCAAAAATTATAGGCGAAGTTTGGCATCCAGGAGAGTGTGCCGCGGTACTGCGAAACGCTCTGCAGCAGGCGCTGAGGCGCGCGCACCCAATCGAAGGGCGACATCAACACCAGCGGAACCCCGCTCAGAATCGGCATCAGGAAGCCCGCGATCAGGCCCATGTCGTGATAAAGCGGCAGCCATGAGACGATCACATCCTGCGAATTCAACCGGATGGCGGCGCGGTAGGCCTCCAACTGGTTAAGGATGGCGGTATGCGATAGCGCCACCCCTTTTTGCAGCCCGGTGGTGCCGGAGGAGTGCTGCAGCACCGCAACCGATTCGGGCGGGCAGCTGCTGCCAGGCAGCAACTCGAAATCCAGTGCGGCCGGGCCGCTCACTTCACTGGTCAGCAGCAGGGCGGGCGCAGTCAGAGTGCCCACCAATGCTGCCTGAATTTCCACCTCAAATTGGGGATAGGTCAAAATTGCCGCGGGCTGTGTGATTGCGATCAGGTCGGCCAGGTCGGCGCGGTAGCGCTCAGGCGAGAGTTTCTCGGTCAGGAACGGCATGATCGCCGGCACAGCGCCCTGCAAAACCGCCCCAAAGAATGAATAAACCAGCTGCTCGCCGTGTTCAAGAATTAAAATCACCACCTCCCCGGGCTGAATGCCATGCCGTTTATACAACGCCGCGTAGGCAGCCGCATTCTCCAGCAAGCGCGCTGCCGAAATAGGCATGTCGTCCTGCCCGGCTTGCTGCAAAGTAATGGCGGTTTGCGCCGGGCTGGTCTGGAATTGATTGCGCAGGATTCCGGTGAGGGTCAGCATCGTGCGTTACTGCCGTGAGCGAATCAGGGCTGCCAGCTGCTCGAGCGAGTCGAAGTTGGCAGCGTTCAGCTCGGTATCCTCAATCAGCACACCGAATTTATCTTCGATGAACAGGGCCAGGTCTACCAGGCTGAATGAATCCACCAGTCCGCTCGAAAGCAGCGCTTCAGTGGGCGCAATTACGCGGTTGGGCGTTTTGAGTATGTTTTTGGCGATGAATGCTGCCAGTTGTGCCACCATATCGTCTGTCATAATCCTCCAAGAATGATATTGAGCTGCGGAAAACCGCTTCAGGCCCTTTTACGGTGCAGGGTTCTTTTGGAGATAAGCGGGAATATTGAACAGGTCGCGTTCAACAATTTCAAAAATCACCAATTCCGGCTGTTCATGATCTAGCCAGGAAAAAAAATCGTTCTCCACCGTGTGGGGTAAAAAAAGCGCATTCCCTAATTGTTCGCCAATGATCGGGATCAGCGCGCTGAAAAAAGAATCGTGATACACCAGAACGCGCGGCAGCCGCTGATCAGGATTTGCGGATGAATAGACCTTACGCCCATTGGCAAGCGTGAGCGCGCTGTATTTTGCCATAGCCTTAAACTTTGGTTTTAAAGAAAACAGCTCTTCACCCGCGGCGGTGAGGCCTAGAATTTTGGTCAGGTCCATTCTTTGCGCCCCAACCGATGGATAATTGTAGCGCTTCAGCGGGTACGGTTGCACGCTGGGAAAGTTCGCCTGCATACGCAGCAAAATTTCACGTTGGGCGATGTATGCGCCCATGTCATTCCAATGTGTATCGGTTTTGTAATAGACCTGATCGGTGGCGCTGGCCGTTTTTAAGGCCGGGCGCAGATCCAGCAGCAGGTCATCTGCGTTTCTGGTATGGAAAAATTCAACCAGTTGATCGCTGCCGGATTTTTCGCCCAGGAGTGGCAGCCCGGCGGATACGTATTGAGGATAAATGGTTTCTTTGTTGGGGGCAATCACCACCAATAATTTAACACCGCGCGCTTGCAATGTTTCCTTCAATTGCCACAGCGCCGCGCCCGATTGAGCGATGGACTGCCCGGTGGGGGCGGGGGCATTCTGGTGGTAATCCATATTATTTTCAGCAGTGTAGTTGAGCCAGCCGTTTTCCCCGACCAGTACCTGTGGAAAAACCCGGTCGCCAGCCCGCATGCGCAGTCTAACAATGCCGTTGATTAATTGTGCCTGTCCAAAAAATGGCATGTCGACTTGCCCCATGCTGATTTCAGGGATATGTCCCGATAAAATGAATGGAACGAGCAGTGCGCCCCAAAACAACCCCAGGAACATTAGCGTATAGATTTTTTCGGATGAAAAAGAGTTGTTTGATTGCATAAGCAGGCCTTAGAAATTTGTATAAATGCCCGGCATAAAATTTGCGCTGACGGAGGCAGCCACCGCGGCGGCCATCAAGAAAAGCAAAGCAAGATCATAACCAAACTGGGCGGCCAGCGTGAAAGCCTTGCTTTTGGCCCTGTATGGCGCCAGCGCCCGGTCAACCCATTGCGCCACCGGCAGTGAAAAGATTACGCCAATAACAATCGCCATTACAATCGTCGGTTCCAGAAATGGGTAGGGGGCTGTCTGGCTGAATGGCAAGGCTTTGAGACCGTTAAAATTCCCCGCCAGCCGCTCTAAAAAGTCAAACGCATAACTCAAGGAGGGCGACCGGAAAAAAACCCACCCCAGCAGGATGACAAACAGCGCATAAATGTGCTGCACAGGCGCCCAGGTTTGCTTCAGTTTGCGCCCCAGCGCGGTGGCTTCAAAAATAAGCGCAGCTCCGTGCAGCAGGCCCCAGACCATAAAATGCGCCCTGAATCCGTGCCACAGGCCGGTCAGCAAAAATACGATCAGCACATTGATTTGCTGACCAAAAAACTTCAGACGGCGGCGCTCAAGTGGGTAAAAAACAAAATCTCGGAACCAATTGGACAGTGAAATGTGCCATCGCCGCCAGAAATCACCGATATTTTTGGAAATATAGGGAAAGTTGAAGTTCTCCATGAATTTCAGGCCCATCATCTGGCCCAGGCCAAGCGCCATATCGGTGTAGCCCGAAAAATCAAAATACAATTGCAGGGCGTAGGCGATCAGCGTCAACCAGGCCCAGGCAGGTGGGACGTTCGGAGTGTCCAGGGAAAACACCGGGTTCACCAGCCTGGCCAGGGTATCGGCAAGCAAGGCTTTTTTTGCCAGACCGCGCATAAACCGCCGTGCGCCGTCCGCCATCTGCGCCGGGGTGGCGCTCAGATTTTGTATCTGCGCTTTCAAAGCACTGAAGCGCGCGATGGGGCCCACGATTATTTTCGGGAATAAAAGAATGTAAAAGGAAAATTGCAGCAGGTCATCTGCAGTATTGCCCGCTTTTTTGTTGATCTCCAGCAGGTAGGCAAGTAACTGGAAGATGACGTAGGATAACCCCAGCGGTGCGGGAATCTGCGTCCAGATTTTAAAGAGAATCAATACTGCCAGGTTCACAAAAACGCTGGCTAATAAGACCCAGAACCCGGCCCGGCTGCCGCGCAGCTGGTCGATTTTCTTTCCGGCGAAATAATTGAGTAGCATCAGCCCCACAAACCAGGGAACGTACTGTAAATTACCCCAGGCAAAGAAAACCAGGCTGCCAGCGATGCCTGTGATGAGTTTGCCGCGGCCGTGCGCCAGGGTGTACAGCACAAAGACTGCGGGCAAAAACAAAAACAGGAACAGGGGCGTATTGAAGTTCATCATCATTCACCGTGTTAAAAAGTATACTAACAGAATATAATAACCGTCCGTTATTTTATCATCAACACAGAAAGGCAAGTCCTTCATGAATTTAGACACCCGGCCTGTTCGGCAGGAAAAATTTCGTACAGAAGTGTTGGAACAGGAGATCCTGTTGTATTTTCCCGATGGCGGCAAGTTTTTGTACCTGAACCAGACCGCTGCCCTGGTCTGGGAGCGCTGTGACGGTTCACTGAGCGCCGCGGAAATTATCCAGGCGCTGCAGGCGGCTTTCCCCGAAGCAGCGCAGGAAATTCAAAGCGATGTGGTTGACACGCTGCAAAGCTTTCAGAAACACGGCTGCATCCGGTTGGAATGAAGCGTAACCTGCATTTCGCCGGACGGGCGGTTGGCCTGCGCGTTACAGGACCCGCCTCGTGCGCGCTGGTTGATTTTATGTTTGGGCACATGCCTGCTCAGGGCAGGGCACGACCGCATGTCTTCCTTACGCTGAAGGACGCTCCTGATGAAGGTTCTGCTGAGACAGAAATTTGTCTGACGCTGCCGGGTGATAGCCAGGTGCTGCGCGGGCCGGCCAGCCAGGTGGTCTT
This sequence comes from Anaerolineales bacterium, assembly GCA_038249405.1. GTDB lineage: Bacteria > Chloroflexota > Anaerolineae > Anaerolineales > Villigracilaceae > UBA5195. Next base: position 3,635 of record JBBRWF010000071.1, on the reverse strand, counting down.
GCGCCTGCTGACCGAGGTCGATTATCACCTGGCAGACCGCTGCCGGGCCGGCTTGTATTTACACGCTGCCAGCCTGGTGCGCGACGGGCAAGTACTGCTGATGCCTGCATCTTCCGGCAGCGGCAAAAGCACGCTGACGTACTGGCTCACCCGGCACGGATTTCACTATCTGAGCGACGAATCCAGCTTTATTCCGCTGGGCAGCCAGGCCTGCAGCGGTTTCACGCGCCCATCGCATCTCAAAAAAGGCTCACTTGCGCTTTTCCCGAACCTTGAAGATCAGCCGCGCCAGGAAGTACGCTGGGTGGATAACAGCCTGTTTGGCTGGCTGATTGGTACTGCTGCGCTTAATCCATTGCCGGTCAGCGAAGCCCTGCCGATCAGGCAGATCGTTTTTCCACACTATCAGGCCGGGGGGCAGCTGGAAACTGAGCGCCTATCACCGGCGCGCGCTGCCTTTGAACTGGCAAGCTTTCTGACCAATGCGCGCAATCTGCCCGAACACGGGTTTCCTGAAATCCTGCGTCTTGCGCGCAGCCTGCCAGCCTGGCGCCTGGGCTACGGCGATTTTGCACAGCTGGAAGAATTTATTCGTTCGTTTTAGCAATGCTGCAATAAGAATCAAAAGAGACAGGTTCACACCTGTCTCTTTTTGATTTACAGCGGTTGACTAACCGATATTTTCGAAATAAAAATCTTGAACAGAATTGCTGATGCCTGTGACGTTGACCGCGACATTGCTGGCCGGGTTCGGGTTATAGGCCAGGTAATAAGACTGCGGCGGCACACAGGTGATCGCGCGGCTGCCTATCGGAACATTCAAAATAGTATAAACACCGTTTTGCCCGGTGGTGCTGGTTAAGGCAGGCATGCCGTCAACTGTTACCACTGCGTTGGAGAGAGGAAACCATGAACCGGCCACATTGGTGTCATTGACGGGTCCGTCAACAATAGGAGTCCCAGCATAGACAATGCCGGTGATGGTGCCAGTGGTGATGGAAGCCTGGGCATGTGGCGCGGATTGACCCATGGCAACCACCGGTTTGGTCCACTTTTTGGGTAGGAAGGCGGAAACAGCGATGCCGCCTACGCCTGCGCTCATCAGCTTCAACATGTCGCGCCGACCAATTTTTTTAGTGTTTTTAGTGGTCATGTCTGGTTTCCTTGTTGGTCACTTACCTTAATGAGGGTAATTAACGATTTGAATAATTAATTGGGCTCATTATACCAGTCTTGTAAAGGTTTGTGGGAAAATGAGAAAAGCTTACATTATCCCGCCGGGTTGCCCAGGCTGCATTGGGCCAATGCGGTAGGGGCGCATCATCTCATTATCTTCATGTTCCACAATATGGCAGTGCCAGACGAATTGCCCGGGCGAATCAAAGTGCGCCTGAATGCGCGTTACCTCGCCTGGATAGCAGGTGACCGTATCTTTCAAGCCATTTTCCCAGGGCTCAGGCAGGCGCACTTCGCCGCTCAGCTCTACCGGTAAAATCGGCTCACTGGTTGATTCGTACAACACCAGCGGCTCACGGTTGATGACCTGAAAAGCGACCTCGTGCACATGCATGGGGTGCGCATCGGCTGTGAAGTTATAAAATTCCCATATCTCGGTATCTCCCACTGCTGGGTTTTCGGTGACATGTTCCATCCATTTAATGGCTGTTGGGATGCCATTTGCGTTGAAACCGCCCAGTAAGGCTTCGGATGGCCCATCGTGGAACATTGACATTTCCTCCAGTAACGCCAGCCGGCGGGTGAGGCCGGCTTCGGGCAGGGGCGCGAGCTCCGGCAGCTTTAGGAATTGCGCCGGGGTGCTATCGTCTGGTCCGCTGGCGGCTACCACGCGGAACTCCATGATCTGGCCGGTGGTTTCGGGGTCGGCAGGCTCAAAATCCTCGCCCGGTTCCCCGCCCCCAAAGGGCTCATCCGGCCCCAGGTTTTTCAGCACGTGGCTGCCGGGCGGCACATTGGTGAAATCCACGATCAGGTCGGCGCGTTCGGCCGGGCTCATCAACAGCTGGTTGTTGTGCGCACCGGATAGGTTGACCGGTTCGGCCAGCAGACCGCCCTCGTTGCCAATCTGCCAGACTTCTACGCCCGGGATGCCGCCAAATTCAAGGATCAGGAAGCGCGCCTGGCAGCCATTCAGCAGGCGCAGGCGGTAGCGGCGTTGTTCCACGGTCTGAAAGGGCCAGGTATTGCCGTTGACCATGATGCAATTGCCGAAAAATTCCGGGTTCCAGATGGGCGAGATATCCGTCTTGGGGATGTACGGGCCATCAAATTCATCGAAAATCTCGCGGCTGTCCGGGTAATACAGCGAGCCGTCTTTCTTGAAGGCACGGTCCTGGATGGCGATGGAGATTTCGTAATAGGGCTTTGCGGACGGGAACGGATCCCCCGCGCTGGGCGCTGGCCCCGGCAGAGTGGCGGTTTTGCCGCTGCGGCTGTCGAGCACGGCCTGGTCGCCATCCGGCCCGCCACGGATGATGAAGAACCCGGCTGGTCCGGCATACACGTTGACACGGGTCATGCCCACGCTGTGGTCATGATACCAGATGGTCGCCGCGCGTCCCAGGTTGGGGTACTGGAAGGTGGCAGAGCCCGGCTCCCATGGCAGCCCTTGCGCGGCGGCCGCCTTGCCGGCGAAGAAGTTGTACCAGGTGCCAACTTTGGCATATTCTGCGGGCAGGTTGTTGGCTGCGGGCAGGAACCAGGCTTCGGCGTAACCATCGCTTTCATCGCCCACACCGGTGGCGCCGTGAACGTGGGTGACGATGGGCACCGGGCCGCGGTAGCTGCCGGGTGTCAGCGCGAAGCTGGGACGCCTGTCGCGCATGGCCTCACCGCCGCCGGGGTTGGCCCAATGCAGGGTGGGGTCGACCGGCAGCAGGTGTGGCAAGTAATTGCCCTGCGCATCCAGCAGTTCGTTAACCCATTTGACGCGCACCGGCTTTTTGTATGTGGCCTCAATCGTCAGGGATGGCGCATTGTGCAACAGCAGCCCGTTGGGGTCGGCGGATTTTATCGCTCCGTAGCCCCAGACCGTTGTTTTGGGTAGGCCAGACGGCAGGATTTGCTGCTCAAACTGGCGCATGGAGATTTCGTAATAATCGATTTCTCCGCCATTTGCGTTGAGTGTGCCGGCTTTGGGCATGACCGGCGGGATGAGCAGCGCGCTTTGGAATTTCTTGATATCTTTCGGCCCCAGTAACTGGCTTGGGATAAATCTGCGCTGGAAAGGTTCAAAATCCTCGCCGAAGGTTACATATCCCAAAATGGCCACCAGACCTACCGCGCCGCCAACAGCGCCTACTTTGATAAAATCTCTTCTAGAAAGCATGTATTCCTCCATAGCGAATTTTTTCCATTAAAAATAAATTCTCGTCAGTAGTATACCGACATCTATAAAAAATATGGAATTAACCCGTGATTAACTTTGGGATGAAAAACTGTGAGAGTTACAATGCCCTGTGATTAAGCAAAGATAATTTTGGCACGGTTCAGAAAAGCTAAAAAAGTGGTCACAGCAGCTTTACAAATTATGCCATGGACTGTTGCCGGGTACATAACGAAATAGCCCCGGTAGAACGGGTAGGATAATATCTCAGTGGTAAAAATGACTTGCAAAG